>CAMOQM010000018.1 GCA_946622925.1 uncultured Caryophanales bacterium
CGACGAAGTCTCCTTCGCCCATTTGGCCACGATGATTTATTCCTATATTGCCTATGGACCGGTCATCATCGCGCCCAATAGCCATGCTTTGTCCTTGCAACTTCTTGAAAAATTCCAAAGCCATGGCGGCACCGCCTATTTCAACGTCAAAGCCCTGAAAGTCGAAGCCGACAAAAAAGGAAAAATATATGGGGTTATGACCGATCAAGGTTTATTTAGATGTGAGGAAGTAATCGCAAACGTCTACCCCACCACCGCCTATGGCCATTTGCTAAGCGAAAACGTCAGAATACCTAAGAGGGAAAAGAAGAAAGCCGCCGCCTTTAAGGTTTCATCCAGATTCGTGAATATATATTTAGGATTAAATAAGGACTTTCACGAATTAGGCATCGACGAATATACCATTTTCTATCCCGGCGATATGCGGGAAAAGCACACCCAAAGCAAAGATCCAACCGACTATTTGCTTTCCGCCGCCACCGCCTATAACCTCGTTTATCCCGAAATATCCCCCAAAGGAACGGGCATTTTAACTCTAACTTTGGCTTACGAAGATGATATTTGGGGCGAAATCGATCCCAAAGATTATTTTAAGTGCAAAGAAGAGTTAGCCAAAAAGGCCATCAAACATTATGAAGAAGTCAGAGGCGTCTCAATATCCCCCTATATTGAGGAAATCGAAGTGGCGACCCCTTGGACCTTCGCTAGATTTTTAGCCACCCCACAAGGTGGTGTTTATGGCATTAAGATGAATAAATGGAATACCATCCTCACCGCTTTACTAGGCATTAGGCGCGACCAACCCATTAATGGCTTTAAGACCACTGGGGCCAGCGGCGCTAGAGGAGATGGTTATTCACAATCCCTCTGGAGCGGGCGTGACATTGGCTTACTCGCCCTAGAAGAAATTAAGGCAAGGAGGAAGAAACGTGGCTAAAAAAGAGTTCCTCAAAGGTTTTGGCTTTTCCTCCATCATGAATTTCTTGCGGAGAGGCAAGATTAGGGAAAAGAAAATCGCTAAGTTTGACGAAAACCAGGTATTTGTTCCCTCCCAAACCAACCTTAAGGCCGCTGCCCTCCACCCCAAGACCCAAGAAGGCACTTTGGTGGAAATCACCCCCATGGGGGATAAGGGTAACATCTACACTTTCCAAGGCGATGGTTTTGCTTTCTTTAGGGCGGGCCAATATGTCAATATTCGTCTTAATTATGGCAAATCCATCATCGCTCGCCCCATCTCAATCGTCTCTTCCCCGTTAGAAGCCCTTGATGGCAAATTGTCTTTGGCCATCGCAAGCAACCCCAAGGGTTATTTCGCCGCCAAAGCCCCGGAATTGCTCCAGCTCTATAAGACCTTTGAATTCTCGGGTCCTAGTGGCGATTTCTATTATTCATCTACCCGGGATGAACCTCATGTAATCGCTGCCGCCGGAGGCATCGGAATCACCCCGATTATTTCCATGGCTAAGGCCATTTTAGAGGGAAGCGAGGACTTTAAATTAACCATCCTATATGGCGTAAAAAACGAAAAAGAAGCCGTTTTTGCACCAATTTTGAATGAGATTTGCAACAAAACCAATAAAGTATCCTTCCGTCTATTCTATGAAAATAAAGGGGAATACATAACCAGCCTAGCCATTAAGGCGGAAGCCGGCAATAGCCCCTACTCCCTCTTTGTCTGCGGCCCTCAGGGAATGTATGAAGCTTTTGATAAAATCGCCAAAGAACTAGGACTTGACCAAAAGCATTACCGTAAAGAAATCTTCGGCTCCATCAAATCCTTAGAGTCCATTCCTTCTTATCCCGGCTCCAAACAAAAGACCTATAAAGGCATCATCCATATGGTAGATAAGATTTACGAAATGGAATTACCTTATGATCAGCCTATCCTTTACGCCTTGGAAAAAGAAGGCATCGCCACACCTAATCGGTGCCGGGGTGGCATCTGCGGATATTGCCGTGGCCGGATCTTAAAAGGCGAAGTCTATATCCCCGAAATAGGAGATGGCAGACGCGAAGAAGATAAGAAAAAAGGATATGCCCATCTTTGCATGACCTATCCCTTAAGCGACGTTGAGATTGAAATTCCCGCACCCTAATGTTTTAGGAAAGAGAAGAATCCTTTCTTTTCATATGGAGTTATTTCGACTCCTTCAACTTTATATCCAGATCCCTCTAAGGCTTTTTCCACCATTTCTTTTTCATAGGGGCCTTCGCCGATAATCAAGGTTTCGCCCTTACGGTGACTAGAAGAAACTTTCTTTAGTTTAAGGTTCTTCCTAAAAAGATCATTAACATGGGCTTCGCACATTTCACAGTGCATCCCATCGATTTTGACTTTGACTTGTTCCATTATTCCACCTATTCAAATAATTCTGGATGATTGTTAAGCGAATCCTTTTCGGTAATAGTACGAATAACGCGGCAAGGATTGCCCGCGGCAAAGACATTAGAAGGAACATCGCGGGTAACGACCGATCCCGCCCCAATGACGGAATTATCGCCAATGGTGACGCCTGGTAAAACGGTTACGTTAGAAGCTAACCAAACATGGCTACCAATCTTAACGGGCTTGCCATATTCGTTATCGGTAATCTTACCATATTTCCCTAAATACATCGCCCGTTCCGAAGCAATCATCGGATGGACCGGGGTAAGGATAGATACCCCACTTCCAATATGGCAGCCTTCCCCGATTATGACCGGGCAAACATCAAGGATCGTCAAATTGTAATTGGCATAGCAGTTCGGCCCCATATAGATATTACAACCATAGTCAAAATAGACATTGCCCCGCAACCAACATGAAGGATCGATATTGGGGGCAAACTTAGCTAATAATTCGGCCCTTTTTGGGGAGAAAGTGCTTAAACGATTAAATTCCTCATTGAGGATATTTAATTCTTTTTGTTTGGAAGATAATTCGGGTTCGGAGCAATCATAAATCAAACCCCTAAGCATCTTGGCTTCTTCACCCATTAGTTCTTTCTCCTAGCCTTTTTGACGGGTTTGTAGTTAAAGACCGGCTCGTCTTCGTCGCCAGTTGGCGAGACGATGGAATAGCCGATGTTGGTCAAGTGGTCGGCCACACGTTCAAGTTCGACAATTAAGGTCGATAGATAAGGGGTCATCTTCTGAGAGCATTCATCCTTTAAGACACGTTCATAGTGATGCTGATAGAAGCTTTGTTTCATCTGATGGACGGATTCTTCAAGTTCCCTTAGTTGTGACAAAGAGGAAGGATTCTTGCTTTGGAAGGTGCTTCTAGAAAGAAGGAACATCTGACGGATGGTTTTATCTAAATCAGCCAACTCTTCTTTGGCGGCATCGGAGAAGGAAAGATCTTCGGTATTAAGTTCTTCCGCGGTGGTATGGAAGTTAAAGCCATGGTCACCGATACGTTCGATATCGTTAATGACGTGGAAGAAAGTACCGATCTTGATTTCGCCTTCCCTTTGGACATTAGGAGCAAGTTTAATAAGGAAGTCGGTAAGACGCTGGTTAAGATAGTCAACCTCGCCTTCGGTATTGACGATTTCTTTAGAAGTGTCCGGGGTATAGGAAACGATTTTAGCTAGACCTAACTTATAGTTTTTAAAGGAAAGGTCGAACATATGGAGGATTTCTTTCCGGGTCTGCATCAAAGCGACATCGGGAGACTTAAGTAAGTTATCGTCGATATAACGGACCGCGCCAGAATAGGCGGTTTTGCTCTTGTCTTTGATGACTTTCTCGGAAAGTTTGATCATCGGCTTTAACAAAGGGATGAGCAAAGGCATGAATATCACGTTATAGATAACGGTGTACATCGCTAACGGGAATTCGTCGGACCCGTTAATCTGCATTAAGCGTAAGAAACTAACGATATAGGGCAATAAGACCCAAGTGATAATCATGGCGACGATCGAAGTCAAAGCCCTTAAGGTGAAGGCGATAATGGCGGTACGCTTGCCCTCAACCGAACCATTAAGGGAAGCAAGCAAAGTAGTGGTAACCGTGCCAAGAGTCGCGCCTAAGGCGATGAAAAGGGCCGGCCCTAAATCCAAGGCGCCACCACCAACCATGGCGATGACGATACCCGTGACAGCGGAAGAAGACTGGGCCAAAGCAGTCAAGATGACACCAATGACGAACAAGAGAATCGGGAAGTTGATGGTTGAGAACATATTCACGCAGAAAGCGCGGATATCGGCATTCCCGAAAGCATCTTTCATTACGGCTAAGCCAAAGAAGATTAGGCCTAAGCCACATAAGATTTCACCGATGTTTTTGACCTTCTCGTTGTTAATAAACATCATGACCATGCCGATAAAGGCAAGGGACAAGAGGTAAACCGAAATAGGCAAAGACGAGAACGAAGCGATGATACCGGTAATCGTGGTTCCAATATAGCCACCTAGCATAATCGAGAGCCCCTGGAACATCGTCATGACACCGGCGTTAATAAAACCGATGACCAAGGCAGCCGTGGCATCGGAAGATTGAATCAAAACGGTGATTAGGACGCCTAACCCCATTCCAATGAAGGGACTATTGGCGGTCTTCTTAAAGAAACGACGTAAGCCTTTGCCGGCGATTTTCTTTAAACCACCGGACATAAAACGCATACCGACGAGCAAGACGACTACGCCGACGAGCAAGTACATAATGGCTTTTAGCAAAGCATCGTTCATAACGCCCCTTATTATATAAGAAATGTTCGCGAGCGTGTGAAGATAAAACGATAAGCGAATGGATAAATAAGCATGGATGGGGTTTGCATTAGACGGGAAAAGGCAACAAAGCCGCTTTTGGTGAGGGTTTTTGCCTTATTGCGCTAACTAAAATCGACTTGAGCCGGCGACATTGGGTCAGGATTGGAAAACATATTGAACATCCATGGCCTTAACATTTTTAGCAAGACGATTCCCCATCATTTTGCAGGAAGAAGAAACTTAAAGTAGACCTCACGCGCGTCAAGTGGTAAATTTGGCCTGCATGATTAATTTGCTTATCGTTGGAAATAAGCACGCCGCCAAGGGCTTGCTGATCATCGCCCTATCGTTTTTAAAATACAACGACTCTCCGGTTAGCATCCATTTTCTGACGATGGACCATTCCCATGCCAACCCGAGATTCGTCCCTCCTAGCGATGCCCAAATCGACTACGTTCGGAAACTATTGCAGCAACACAATCCCGCTTCCGATATTTTCGTCTATGATATCGGTGAAGAGTTCAGGGCCGCCAAGTGGCACCGCAAGTTCAACCGTTCATCTTATACGCCTTATGCCTTGTTGCGCCTTTTCTCCGACAAACTAGATTTGCCCGATAAAGTCCTATATCTGGACACCGATACTTTTATTCTCGGCGACATTAAACCTCTTTATGAGACGGAAATGGGCGATCACGAATTCGCCGCCTGTTACGACCAGCTAGGCACATTCTGGATCAACCCCAATTACCAAAATTCCGGGGTTTTACTAATGAATATGAAGCGAATCAAGGAGACGGATCTTCTCCATAAATGTCGAGAATACTTAAAAAAACACCATCCAATCCTCGCCGATCAAAGCGCATTGAACGCGATGGTCCTAAAAAAACAATTCCTCCCGCAAATCTATAACGAACAAAAGCATAGCCATGACGATACCGTCATCCGGCACTTCTCTAAAACGTTACGTTGGATTCCTTTTTTCCATACCCTTAACGTCAAACCTTGGGACGTTGATCGTATCCATAAGGTCGATGACTATTCTCGTTTCCAAGACGTTTTGGAGGACTTCCTATCCCGAAAGGAAAAGTTCGAGCAATTATGAGCCAGAACAAAGCCGAAGACGCCACGCGTAAAGCCAGACGCAAAAAGAATATCGCCTATATAATCATCTTCGCCTGCTTGGTGGCGCTGGTCCTGATTTTGATTTTCTCTTTTGGCGACATTTCCAAAATGGGCGCCACTCTATCCGAAGTCGTCCAAGGCAATAACGTCATTTGGCTTGTGGCCGCCATTTTATGCGCTTTTGCCTTTTTCGCGCTTTACCCCATTCCTTTAATCATCATCTCCCGCCACTGCAATCTTAAGACCAAGCGGGGCAATTTATGGCTCATCGGGAACAGCGAGCATTTTTATAACGGGGTCACGCCCTCTTCCGTCGGCGGGCAGCCGTTCCAAGCCTATGGCCTCCACCAAGGTGGCGATAATGGCGCTTCCGCCACCGGTGTCATCTTGATGAACTATATCAACATAGTCCTTTGCTCCAATATATTCGGTTTCGTATCTTTGATTTTCTACCCAAAATACATCCAAGGCCTTTCCAACATCAAGGGTCTACCCATGGATCTTTCCTCGCTCCAATGGATCGCGGTCCTCGGTATCATCCTCAATGCCCTCAATTTAACGTTTTTTTGCCTTCTGGGCTTTTCAAAAACGATACGTGGCTGGATCACCGCCTTGGTCCGCCTATTGCTCAAACCTAAGTGGATTAACAAGAGATTAGGCCGTTTTTATCCGGCGTTAGAAAAATACCTCAAGGAAACCCAAGAAACCGCCATCAACGTATTAAAGCATTGGAAATCTTTCCTACTTGCCGTTTTCGCGAGGCTATTGATTCTTTCCTTTTGCTATGCCATCCCCTTCTTTTTGATGATGGGCATGCCTTCTTTAGATATCCATCCTTCCGATTTTTGGCTTTGCTTTTTCGGAAACGCCTTCGCCACCGTCTGCGTGGCTTGGTTTCCTAGCCCTGGCGCAGTCGGCGCGGGTGAGGTTGTCGGAGCTATCGTCCTTGGCTCCATCACGGTCAAATCCGGTGCCCCGTTAGACTATAACGTAGCCCAAGCCGTCAGCTTGCTTAACCGCGGCCTTTCCTTCTATTTCGTCTTAGTCTTAAGCTTCGTGGCCTCGTTAATATTCGAAATCCGGGTCAGCCGGCAAAAACCCATCAAAACCGAAATCCAAGAAAAAGAAGAGGAATGCGCCCCTTCTGAGAATTAAAAACCATTCTTAGGTAGGCTGATTTCTTAAACGAACATAAGAATAAAGAAAACAAAATGGATGCCCCCATCATTTTGAGAAGCATCCATTTGAACTTATGATTTGATCCAGTTAACAGGCGATTAGTGCCCATTAAATTGGGTATCCATCAGTTATAACAATTAGAATTTACGGTTGGCGAAGGCTTTGACACCAAGGAACTGGGCTTCTTCACCAAGCTCTTCTTCGATGCGGAGGAGTTGGTTGTACTTGGCCATACGGTCGGTACGGGAAGCGGAACCGGTCTTGATTTGGCCAGCGTTGACGGCAACGGCGAGGTCAGCGATGGTGGCGTCTTCGGTTTCACCGGAACGGTGGGAGACCATGCAGGTGTAGCCATTGGTTTGGGCAAGGCGGATGGCATCCAAAGTTTCGGTCAAGGTACCAATTTGGTTGACCTTGATGAGGATGGAGTTGCCGATGCCTTTGACGATGCCTTCACGTAAGATGGCAGGGTTGGTAACGAAGAGGTCGTCGCCGACGAGTTGGACCTTATCGCCAAGACGTTCGGTGAGCTTCTTCCAGCCTTCCCAGTCGGATTCGGCAAGGCCATCTTCGATGGTGATGATGGAAGGATATTCCTTAACCATCCTTTCGAGGTAGCGGATCATCTGTTCGGTGGTCTTCTTGCCTTCTTTGGATTTGACGAGATTATAGACGCCATTACCTTCATAGAATTCGGAGGAAGCAACGTCCATACCTAAGAAGATTTGTTCACCGAGTTTGTAGCCGGCCTTTTCGACGGCTTCGGCGATGAGGGCTAGCGGTTCCTTGTTACCCTTCTTGCAGGAAGGAGCGAATCCACCTTCATCGCCAACACCGGTTTCATAACCGTGGGCCTTAACGACTTTCTGTAAAGCGTGGAAGATTTCAGTGCCGGCGCGGAGAGCTTCACGGAAGCAAGGGAAGCCAGCAGGGATGATGAAGAATTCTTGGAAGTCGACCGTGGATTGGGCGTGGGCGCCACCATTGATGACGTTCATGCAGGGGGTCGGCAAGACTTTGCCATTGGTTCCACCAATATAACGATATAACGGCATATGGAGGGTTTCGGCGGCAGCGCGGGCAACGGCGAGGGAAACGCCTAATAAGGCATTGGCGCCCAAATTGGACTTGAAGGGGGTGCCATCTAGTTTGAGCATGGCGCGGTCGATACCGAGTTGATCGGTGACTTCCATGCCTTCGACTACGGGAGCGATCTTCTCGTTGACGTTGGCAACGGCTTTCAAGACGCCTTTGCCGAGGTAGCGACCCTTGTCGCCATCACGGAGTTCGAGGGCTTCCCTTTCACCAGTGGAAGCGCCAGAAGGAACGATGGCCCTAGCACGGACGCCATTATCGAGATAGACTTCGACTTCAACAGTCGGATTGCCACGGCTATCGAGGACTTCGCGGCCATGGACTTTGCAGATTTTTGCCATTTCTTTCTCCTTATTATGATTTTTCGAAATGTATGATTTGATTATAGGCTATTCGCGCGAATACGTGCACAAAAAAGAGAAGAAAATGATGTTTTTTCATTTTTCAATCAAAAAGTGAACCCAAAAAGACAAAAAATCCTCTTTTGAAGGTCAAAATCTTCCAAATTGGATTAATGAAGCAAAGCAGCCTTAATCTTATGCTTACCGGAAACTTGCCACATATCATTACCTTTATAATCATCCAACCCTTAAGCGTAAAAACCATCACGCAGGTGTTTAGAGGAAAATAAATCAAACCGGTTATCTTAAAAGATTAAACACGTCTCAGAGTAATGGTGGCCACAGCCTTGCCTTCGGAATCGCTTCCTAAGCTATTAACTTCAAATTCCCAGCCTAAATCTTTTCCGTTATTCAACTTGCCATCACCTTTGAAGAATTGTCCTTTATAGGTTTCCATATCGAAGCTATCACCGGCTTTGAATACTTGTTTATCAAGTTTATAGTCAGTCGAAGCGAAGGTAACCTCAGGATCTCTCCTGATAAGGTGGACGATGTCCTCGACGCCTCTTCCGTCGAAGTTGGAATATACAAATGTAAGTTCCATTTCTTTCAAACCATCGACATGCCATACCCTGATACCTATGGTATCAGCATCTAAGATTAAATTCTTCTTAGCTGGGTATTCATTTAACACAGTTGGTGTATAAAGTTCAAGGAGAATGTACTCATCAAACGCCTCTTTTTCGACCGACCAAGATGGAGTTAATAACAAAACTTCGTTGCTATCTTGGAAATCATGGAGAGTCACATTTATGGTCTCGCCTTTTTCGACTAAGCTTGCATCGAAAACTGTGGGATTAGTCCATCCAATAGTCATCGTTGAGAACGGTTCGTGGCCCCCTTTGTTATTATTTTGCATGGTGAATTCGCCAGCTGGCGTGCATCTCGCTTCATCCACTTTCGAAGCTTCATCGTAATAATCGGTCACCCCGAAAGTATGCCCATATTCATGAATGGCCGTAACGGTATCAAAACCTGGGCAAAGTGAAGAGAGATCGGGAGTGGACAATTGAACGGATGGATCGCTTGCGGCATTGATGCCATACATATCAAGAGCGGAGAAGAAGGTAATTCTTGAATATGGGTTTTCACCTTCGTTTCTAATGGAACCCGCATATTGGAAGCCCCGAGAATAATAATCCTTTTCGCCCTTATCATTGGTGCCGTAGCCATTGGTTCCATAATAGATCATCACTGAATCAATAACCCCGTCTTCATTCGAATCGTAATCATCTAAAGTCTCGCTGGAATTAGCGAAATACCAATTAATCGCGTCGGTCGCCAAATTCCATTCATCTTGGGCGATACTATCTTTGACTTTAAGATCATAGGAATTGCGCCCGCATTCATACCATGGGGTCACCGTTCCAGTAAGATTGAAGGCCCCATGGGATTCTTTGTTATAGAAAGAGGCCACGGATTCATAGGCGACTTCGGAAGAATCGCCAAAGATCACGGTATTGAGGTCTTGCCGGATTTGTTCTTTCTGAGTTACGCCGTTTTCGTCTTTTAGAGTTCCGATATAAGAAGAAGAGTTATTGAACCAAACGGGGATAACCAAACATTTCACATCGCCTTTATTAGGCGTGGCTTTGGTCGTCACCTCATAAGATGCATAATTCTTGGTAAGGGTCTTTTCAGGATAGGTTCCAGACTCTGAAGGCGCGACCAGATAAGAAACTGAGACTTCCTGTTCTCTATCGTTATATACAAATGTAACATTCTTTTTGCCATCGGTCCCATCTTCTACTATTGTGGTGAGTCCAGGCTTACCATTTACGGCTAATTCAAAATCCATATCCGTAGAGACCATGATTGGGCCATCGATATAGACGTGATCATCGATTACCGTAAGGGATTCTTCACCGGAAGGCACATAGATATCCTTCAAAACCGAATGATCTTCCACCACTACATCAAGAGTTACCGTATATTCGTTTTCCTCATCATCTTTTAGGGTGTAGGTTACCTTGCTAGTTCCGGAGGTATCGGCATTAAGCATCGAATTGGCCACCTTAAAAACATCGGGATTCGTCACACCGCTTATTTTGGCGAAATAATCCCTCCTACCGTTTAATGAAGCAAATATTTCGTGCTTAAGGTATTGCTGAACGTGGATGGTGTCGCCATCGTAATAGGGGAAGGTATCCTCGCCGATTTGAACCGCGGCCACTTTATTCCCGATTTGGGTTACATGGACCGCCCCAGCTAATTCGGTAACAACTTTATTCTCGCCATCTAACAAATCGACTTCGAAATCCAAATAAGCCGCCGTTCCTAGCCCGGCCGTAACTTTAAAGTATTTTTTGCCTAGATGTTCTTCGACCTTGAGCCAATCGCTTTTTGAAACATAGTCGACCGTATAATCGCCTTCATAGCCTTCTACTTTAACTTCTGGAACTTCGTAATAGTTCCCAGAGAAAGGGATATTTAATTGGACCGTGCCATGATAATCCTTTTCCGGAGCCACGGGTTTAACCATTTCGTTTTCCTGGATTTTTAAGACCACGCTATCGGAGGTCGGCACAACCTCAATAAAGAGGGTCCCATAACTATTAACCTCTTCTTCACCATGGGTCACGGTAAAACTCAAAAATGCTTTATCGCCGATTAATGATTTATCGGTGGTTACGATATTCCCGTCTTCATTTATGACCATATCTGAGTTGTTAGATAAAGTAGGCTTTAAATCCAAATCAGGGAAGCCTTCGACATAAGCTTTATAAGCGCCGGGAACACCACGTTTAATATGCAAAGTGGATTTATTGCCTTCTGAGGTCAATGTTTCTGATTCTTCGAAAGCAATTCTGACTTGGCGGTAAACGGCAATGTTGATTTTGGTTTGTTCAATGGTCTTACCTTGGGAATCTTTTAGGTAAACCGTGGTTTTTATCGAGCTTAATCCATACCCTTCCGAAATGGTTTTGCCATGGATTGAAGTTGGGGTCGGCATATCAAAAACATCATTATCCTGAGAATAAATGCTGACGCTATATCCTTCTGGAATCAAAGAGGCGATATCGATGGTCTCATTTGACAACAAATGAACCGTATAGGCATTAGTCTCTTCTTCGTAGCTAATACGTCCACCAATCAAAAACTTTAGGTTAGTGACCCCATCAGATGAAGAAGATTCGCTCTCGCTTTCCGTCGAAGTTTGCGAAGATTTATCCGAATCAGTTTTCGCAGAAGAAGTCATCTTGCTTTGCGATGAATTGGAAGTATTGGATGGAATAGGCAAGAATCCGCAGGAAGACAAAGCCAAAGCGGATAACACTAATAGCAGTCCGTTTCTTTTCATAGTCAAGACCCCCATGTCAATTTCTAATATATTATATTGTTAATATAAACTTGGTTAAGCAATGCTTTTTCCATCATTTTAAGGTTTGGCAGCCCTATGAAAAGAAACAAATCCATCCTGATTCCATTACTCATTGGCCTTGTTTTATGCACCTCAAACGTTCCATCGGGCCAAAGCCACAATCGTAGGAGTTAGCGACTGAGCCTTTAGCTACCGCAAAGGGACCGAATCAATCAAACTGGGCAAAACCTTTATTATCTTGGGGAATATGCCTTCGCCAAGAGCAAACCCGAAGGCTGGCAATGTCAGGTCCCTGAAGGAGCTAATATAACTTGGAATTATAAGGGTTAAGTTTCCCTCTTCCAAATTAGGCTAATAAGCCTATAATATGCTTGCGTTGAAG
>CAMOQM010000019.1 GCA_946622925.1 uncultured Caryophanales bacterium
GACGGCTTTAAGATCGCCGAGGAAGATTTAAGGAGAAGGGGGCCGGGCGAGCTTATCGGTACCAAACAATCGGGTATCCCCTCCTTAGAAATGGCCAATATCGTCAGTGACTTTAAGATGTTTGAGGCCGCCCGTGACGATGCCGCTTTCATCTTAAATAACGCCGAAGAAAAAGGCTTTGCGTATATCTTAAATTTAGCCCGTAATGGGCTAGGCGAATTCGTGCCTTAAACGATTTTGGGAGAAAAGAGTATCTATCCTTGGTAAAAACAAGGATAATATCCTCATGCCTTCCCAGTATCGTGATCTCTACCGCAAATTCGGCATCTTGCCCCATAACGAGGAACTCTATTCCTTGGCTTTTACCCATTCTTCCTATAACGGCATGGCGGGAACCCGTCATCAGGATTATGAAAGATTGGAGTTTTTAGGCGATGCAGTCGTGGGTTGGGTCGTCTCTGAGCTTTGCTATCTCCATCATCCAAAAATGGAGCAAGGCCAGCTTTCGGTTTTAAAGGCCCAGTTCATCCGTTCTTCTTCGGAAGCAAGTTATTGCAAGAAGTTAGGATTAAACGAATATATCAAGGTCGGGGCTTCCTTTGCTAAAGACGCTTCCAAGAATGAAAGTTTATTAGAAGACGTCTTTGAATCTTTTATTGGAGCCGTCTATCTAGATCAAGGTAGGGAATTCACCTATAAGCTAGTCAAAGGGATTTTCGAGGAAGACGTCATCGCGGCCAAAATCGATGAGGCCATCAATCCCAAATCCTATTTGCAGGAATGCATGCAGGCCGATAAGAAAGAATCGGTTACCTATAAGATCCTCGAAGAAAGGGGCACGGGGATGGACAAAGTCTTCGTGGCGGCCGTCTATTTTGAGGATAAAGAAATCGGTCGGGGCGAGGGCCATAACAAGAAAGCCGCTGAGACCATGGCGGCCAAAGACGCCTTATCCAAGATGGCTTTACCAAAGACGGGGGAATGATAAATGGGACTATTTTCCTTTTTGAAAAATAAATTCTCGAAGAAAGAAGAAGCCAAGTCGGAAGAACTTTCCTCGTATGAGAAGGGCTTAGAGAAATCCAGAAAGAACTTCGCTTCTAGATTAGATGCCTTAAGCAAAAGATACGCTAAAGCCGATGGCGAATATTTCGAAGAGCTTGAAACCATCCTCATCGAATCTGATGTTGGGGTGGGTTTATCCATTAGATTAATCGAGCAGCTCATGGAAGAAGCCGATAACGACGGCGTCACCGATCCTAAGACCATCAATGAAAAGTTGGTGGACGCGATGTTCGTCGATTACGCGACCAAAGGCGATTCCATCGAAAACGAGATTAGATTTGCAAAAGTTGGACCCACGGTCCTCTTAGTTTGCGGGGTTAACGGGGTTGGTAAAACCACCTCCATTGCTAAATTAGCTTACCGCTATAAAAACCAGGGCAAGAAAGTCGCCTTGGTGGCGGGCGATACCTTTAGGGCTGGGGCGGTTGAACAACTTGGCGTTTGGGCCGATAGGCTTAGCATCCCCCTTATCAAAGGCAAAGAAAACGGGGATCCCGCTTCTGTGGCTTTCGATGGAGCTAAGTTCGCCGTCGAAAACAAAATCGACCTTCTTATCGTCGATACGGCTGGTAGGTTACAAAACAAAACCAACTTGATGCAGGAACTTGCCAAAATCAGCCGCGTCTTATCCAAAGAGATTCCTGAGGCTCCCCATGAGACCTTCTTGATAATCGACGCCACGACCGGCCAAAATGGGGTTCTCCAGGCCAAAGCCTTTAAAGAAGTAACCCCGGTCACCGGTATTGTCATCACCAAGATGGATGGCACCTCCAAAGGCGGCATCATCTTATCCATCCGCGATGAGCTTGGCGTTCCCGTCCGTTTCATTGGGCTAGGCGAAAAGATGGAAGACCTCCGCGAATTCGACCTCGATAAATATCTCTATGGATTGTTATTAGGAGAAGTTTCATGAACGAGGAATCCCTATTAGCAAGAAGAGAGGAAATACTCGAACTGCTTGATATCTACGAAAAGGCCTTATCGGAAAAGCAAGCCAGGACCTTGTCTTCCTATTTCCGTTATGACCTCTCGCTAGGGGAAATAGCCGAGGAAGAAGATATCTCTAGATCGGCCGTCTATGATGCCTTAAGCAAAGGAATGGCCAAACTAGAGAAATTAGAACAGGATATCGGGGCCTTAGCCTACCGTAAAAACCTTAAATCCAAAGCGGAAGCCGCCTTGAAAGGGGAGGACCGTTTATCCAAATTAGAAGAATTAGCAAAGGAGATCAGCGATGGCATTTGAATCATTATCCGACCGCTTCTCAAATATCTTTAAGAAGATGAGGGGAGAAGCCCGCCTTAGTGAAAAGAACATGGCGGACATGTTACGCGAAATCCGCGTCGCTTTGCTTGAGGCCGACGTTAATTTCAAAGTCGTTAAAGCCTTTATCGAAGACGTTAAGGAAAAAGCTTTAGGCCAAGACGTCTATTCGAAAGTCAATCCTTCCCAGATGGTCGTTAAGATCGTCCACGATGAAATCCAGGAGTTACTAGGTGAAGAAAACGCCGGCATCAATTTCGTCAAAGGCTTAACCACCATTATGTTAGTGGGTTTGCAAGGTACAGGTAAAACCACCTCCGCCGGTAAATTAGCCTATCAATTCATCCATAAGCTAAATAAAAAGACCATGGTAGCCGCCCTTGACGTCTATCGTCCGGGTGCCATCGAACAGTTAGAGACCGTCGTCGCTAATGCCGGGGCCAATTTCTTCTCCATGGGGAATAAGGAAAATCCCGTCAATATCGCTAAAGCCGCCCAACGTAAGGCCATGGAAGAAGGGATGGATGTCCTTATCCTTGATACCGCGGGCCGTTTGCAAATCGATGAAGGGCTAATGGACGAGCTTAAGAAGATCAACCACGAAGTCCATCCGGATGAAGTGTTGCTTCTAGTCGACGCGGCCTCAGGCCAAGACGCCGTTAACGTCGCTAATGCTTTTAACGCCGATTTACGTTTATCGGGTTTAATCATGTCGAGACTAGATGGTGATGCTAGAGGCGGTGCCGCTTTATCCATCAAATACCTAACCGGCTTACCTATCAAATACGTCGGCGTCGGCGAAAAGGTAAGTGAATTAGAGCCTTTCTATCCCGACCGTATGGCCGACCGTATTTTGGGGATGGGCGACGTCGTTACCTTGGTTGAAAAAGCCAAGGAAGCCATCGACGAGAAGCAAGCCGAAAAAGACGCGAAGAAGATGATGGATGGGGAATTCACCCTCGAAGACATGCTTCGCCAGATGAAACAAATCCAAAAGATCGGCTCGATCGGTTTTATCGCCAAGATGATTCCGGGTATGCCTAAGCTTACCGATGAGCAGAAAGAGCACGCCGAAAAGGAAATGAAGGTCTTTGAAGCCATCATCAATTCGATGACCCCTTATGAAAGAAGACATCCCGAAGTCTTGCGCTTCTCACATAAGAATAGAATCGCCAAGGGATGTGGCAAAACCAATGCGGATATTAACCGCGTTTTGCGGAGATTTGAACAATCTAAGGCGATGATGAAACAAATGAAACAATATCAAAAGTCCGGCAAGATGCCCCCTGGAATGGGTGGTTTCGGCGGATTTGGGAGGTAATTAACATGGCTGAAGACGTTTTATACAAACCCCGGCAAATCTACAATGGAATGCTTAAAAACCAATTCCATGACGAAGCCCAAAAGCTATTCGATGATTTAGCCGCCGCGACAAAGGTTGATCAAGGCGGAAATAAAGTCCACGTCAATGATTATAAAGCCGCCAAAGCGGTGGAAGACGCCTTTGCTAAGAAGGTTAGGTCTAGAAAGGTCTGGGCTGGCATTTTGCTAGCTTTGTCCATCATGATCGCCGTTATCGGCGTTATCCTTCTTTTCCTTGGCCAAACCTGGGCTTATATCGTCGGCCCCGTGCTAATCGGCTTAGGAATCGTCGGCATTATCATTCGTGTCGCTAAGATCAGGAGGAGCCTAAAGGAATACGAAAAGGAATTAGCCAAGCTCCAAGCCGCGACCAAAGCTAAGCTCGATATCTGCTACGAGGATATGGCCGCCTTAAATGCCGCTTTCGACTGGAATATGCCTTGCCAAATCATGAACAAGGCCACCGATATCTTAAAGATTGATCCTTGCTTTACCAATGAACGTTATCAATATCTCGTCGATGGCTTTGGCTATGATGAAAACGATAACTATTTGACCTCGGTCATGCAGGTTACCTCCGGTTCTATCAATGGCAACCCCTTCATTTTGGAAAAGGTCCATAGCTGCGAAATCCAGCCTAAGACCTATACGGGGTCGTTAGTTATCACTTGGACCGTCACTAGGAGAGATAGCGATGGACATACCTATACTTCGGTTGAGCACGAAACCTTATATGCGACCATTGAAAAGCCGGCGCCTTTCTATGATTTGACCACCAGGATCGTCTATGGCAATGAAGCCGCGCCCCATTTGACTTTCAGCCGTTATCCTTCGGGAGCCTCGGGCAAAACCGATAAGCAAATCGAAAATATGGTTAAGGCCAAATCCAAAGCCCTCGATAAACAAGAGAAGAAGGCTTTGAAGAAGGGCCAGAACTTCACCAAGATGAGCAATGACGAGTTCGATACCTTGTTCGGGGCTAATGACCGCAACGATGAAGTCGAATTCCGTCTTTTGTTCACTCCCCTTGCCCAGCAAAACGAACTCGATTTAATTAAGAACAAAGATCCTTATGGCGATGACTTCGTGATGATGAAGGATAGGATGATCACCTCGGTGGCTTCCTCCCACTCGCAGCACTTTGATTACTCGGCCAATCCCGCCTTGTTCCGTGGCTATGACTTCGAGGAAATGCGCGTCCGTTTCGTCAAATATTGCGATGACTATATCCGTGGCCTATATTTCGACCTCGCCCCGATTATGGCTATCCCCTTATATCAAATGCATCAACCCCATGCCTATGTTTACAAGGAACAATATCCCCAATATTTCCCCTATCATGAACACGAAGTATTTGCCAATGGCTTAGGCCAAGACCGTTTCCGTCCCGCCGAAGCCGACGCTTCCTTGCCGGTTATGCTTAAGGCAATGCTTAGTACCAAAAAGAAGGATTATGACCTAGTCCAAATCAAGGGCACTTCCTATAAGACCATTCCCCATACCGAATATGTCGCCAAGATGGGACGCGATGGCCATACCCATATGGTTCCGGTCGAATGGACCGAATATATCGAAGTCCAAAAGGATTCCTATATCGGAATGGGCCAAGTCGGCGGCAGCAATGCCGAAGTCTATGACAAACTCGGCGATAACAAAGAAGGCACCTATTTCGAACGTGGCATCGCCTCGACCTTCATCGGCGAAAAGGCCAACGACAAGTTCGTGATGTCTTTTGAAAAGCTCAAGGAGAGCATCAAGAAATGAAAGCCTATATAACGGGTATAGGCGGAGTCGTTGGCTCCGCTTTGGCCCCTTATTTAAAAGATAAGGGATATACGGTGACTGGGTCATATTTCACCCCAACCACCGATATTTCCGAAATCGATCCTTCGATCCCCTTATTTGAGTTAGACCTTCGTGACCATGAAGCCGTCATGAAATGGATTAAGCAGAATAAGCCCGATGTTATTTATCATCTGGCCGCCCAATCCCGTCCCGTCCCTTCTTGGAGCGATCCTTATTACACGATGGACGTTAACGTTAACGGTACCGTGGCGATTCTAGAGGCCGTCAAGAAGACTAAAGCAGAAGATCCAAATTATGATCCTAACGTCATCGCCATCTCTTCCAGCGCGATTTATGGGGATGCCTTAAGGAATTATTCTCTCGATAACTTGCCCGATGAATCTTGCCCCTTATTGCCTCTTCATCCTTATGGGGTATCAAAGGCCGCGGAAGACTTGCTTTGCTACCAATACTATAAGAACTTCGGTATTAAGACGATGCGCATCCGTTTGTTTAATTGCACGGGCAAGAACAAGGATCAGGACATCACCGGCGACTTCGCTAAGCGGGCCGTTAGGTTAGAAAGAAACGGGGGACGTAAGTTCGTGGTTGGTAACCTTACCGCTTACCGGGCCATTCTTGATGTCCGTGACCTTTGCTCAGCCTTATATTTGCTTAATGAAAAAGGCCAAGCCGGGGAGGCTTATAACATCTGCTCCTCCCATATCTTTAGGATGGATCATGTCATCGAATGCATTGAGAAAATCCAGGGCGTTAAGTATGAATTAGTTCAAGATCCGGCCTTGCTTAGACCCGCTGATGAGGCGTTATACGCGGGTAAATCCGACAAGATCAAAGCCCTAGGTTGGGTGGAACAATATACCTACGAAGACACGGTGGCCGAGGCCATCAAATATTGGAGGAATAAACTTCCAAAGTAGGTTAAAAAGCCGCAAAAGGGCGGTTTTTGGGAATAAAAAGGAGTATTTATGAAAAGGATTGCAAATCTAATATTGCCATTATGCACGTTATGCTTAACCTCGTGCATGAGCTTTGCTTTTCGTCCTTTTGCTTCCTCTTCTAGCGAGTTTTCTTATTCCGAAGAAAGCTTCCCTTCTTTAACCTCGACTACCCCCGACGAAGGGGAAGGCTTCTTTAAGGCCAAAGGCACTTATGAGAAGCTTAACTTTAAGAAGATAGCCGACTCTAACGGAGACAGTTCCGTCCCTAGCGTCGGCACCTATAAGTTTTTGGTATTACCCATTGAATTTAGCGACTCTCCTTTTGGTGAGAAGCGGCTCAACGATATTCGAATTGCTTTTGAAGGGAGCGCCGAAGATACTCATTATTGGGAGTCATTAAAATCTTTCTACGCCAAATCTAGCTATGGCAAACTCAATTTTGAATTCGAGATCGCTTCCCCTTATGTCGCCGCCTCTACCCCGATGGAGTGGTTCGATAGCTTGGCCGCGCAAGATTCTAGGTACACCGAAGATCCTTCTTCCATGCCTGAGATGGCGATGGAAAAAGCCGTTGAGGCCTATAAGAAAGAAAGTGGGGACGATTGTACCGCCTTTGACCATGATGGCGATGGTTATATCGATGCTTGCTTAATGGTTTATTCTTGCCACGACTATGAGGCCAAACGCCACGAAGTTAAGGCCCCGGCCAAATACTACAGAGAAATATCATCTGAAAAGATGGATGGTCTATTCTGGGCCTTTGCCTATGCCGATACCCGTGATAAAGAAGGTAACCCCGATTCTCCGATTGGCTATGACTATTTCTGGGCCTCTTATGACTTCTTCTACAAAGGTGTAGCGGAAGGAGTTGGGGTCGATTGCCATACCTTAATCCATGAAATGGGCCACATCTTAGGGGCCGATGATTATTACAACTACGGGGATGAACATGAAGAAGGCAATCCTTCCGGTGGCAAGATGATGATGGCCAATAACATCCTCGATCATGACGCCTTCACCAAGTTCTCCTTTGGCTGGGTCGATCCATTTGTCGTTAGTAATAGCTGCGTCATCTCCATCCGTCCCTTCGAAAGTAGTGGCGATTGCATCATCTTAGGTTCTTCTTGGAATGGTACCGCCTTCGACGAATATATTATTTTCGAGTTATATACCCCCACGGGTCTAAATAGATTAGATGCCTTTGTCGATTATGACGGTAGGGGGGGATTGAGATTTCCGGGCGTTATCGCTTATCACGTCGACGCTAGATTAGTTAAGGGCAAGCACTGGAATAGCGATGGGGCCTTTGAAGGCAAAGCTTTCTTGACCCAAGAAGAAATAGATGACCTATCCATAGTAGAAAACGAAGGCAATTATATTAAGTTAGCCGCGACCAACACCGAGATTTATGATTCCACCAATATCGCGAACCGGGGATATGAATTAATCCAAATCATTCAATCCTCGGGCAATAACACGGTCCAATATGGGGAATTCACTTCGGAAGGGGATTTATTCCATAAAGGCCAATCCTTCTCCTTAAATACCCATTACCGTTGCTTCCCTAATGGCACCAAGTTAAATAATGGTCAAGGCTTGCCCTTTGAAGTTAAATTCAACGAGGTCAATTCGCAATACGCGACCTTAACCTTCACCAAGAAAGCGTGATCCTATGTCCAAGAAGAGCGATTCCTCCGTATTATTAGAAAATAGAAAGGCTAGGTTTTTATATTTCCTAACTGATTTCTTTACGGCTGGACTCGTCCTTACCGGCACAGAGATTAAATCGTTACGGGCTAGGAACGCTTCGCTTTCGGATTCCTATATCATCATAAAAGATGGGGAAGCCTATATCTGCAATATGCATATCGCCCCCTATGATAATGGAACTATCTTCAACGTCGATCATCTCCGTAATCGGAAATTGCTATTAACCAAGAAAGAACTAAGGAAGATCGCCTCCCATATCCAAGGAACAGGGAAGACGTGTGTGCCTACTAAGGTATTTTTACATCATGGCTATGCCAAGGTCGAAATCGCTTTGGCCGAAGGCAAGAAGGCCCATGATAAGCGCGACTCGATTAAGGAAAGAGACGCGAAACGTCAGGTAGGAAAAGCGATCCGCGAAGGCGTTAAGGCCAGTGGTGAGTGATTATGGTTAAAGAAGTTGAGCAATATATATTGGATAACGATAAAGGCCGTTATTCCCGCGACGAGTTCGATGCTTATTGTAAGAAGGAAAAGTTAGTCCTTTCTTCCCCCGTCATCCATATTACTGGAAGTAATGGTAAAGGCTCGACCGCTTCCTTTTTGGCTCATATATATGCTAGAGCCGGTTATAAGGTTGGTTCCTTTATTAAGCCCGCCTTCTATGAAGTAAACGAATGTATTCGGATTAATGGCAAGACCATTCCCGATGAGATATTAGCCGAACTCTTCCATAAAGAAGAAAAGGCCTTTAGGAAATATGGATTATCCGCTTTTGAGGCCACCGTGGCTCTAGCTTATCGTTATTTCGAAGAAGAAAAGCCCGATATCTTAATCATCGAATGTGGAATGGGTGGAGAGACCGATGCCACCAATATACTTAATCTCCCGACCGTTTTATCCATCATTACCTCGGTGTCGCTTGAACATACCGCCTATTTAGGAACGACCGTCTCTCAAATCGCTTATTCGAAAGCTGGCATCATCAAAGAAGAGAAGCCCATCTTAGTTGGCAAGCTCGAAGAAGCCGCCTTAGAACCGATTAGGGATTATGCCAAAGACATGGACGCTCCTTTATATGAAGTTGAGGATTTCCATTATCCTGATAAGAAAGAAGATGGTTATCACTTTGAATATCGTCCATATAAGGATTTGGTTGTTCCAGGCTTAGCCTATTATCAAATGACCAATGCTTCCTTAGCCATTGAGGCCACTAAGATCTTGTCTTCTAAATATCCTGTTAGCGAGCAAGCCATAAGGGAAGCCTTAATGGAAAGCCAGTTGCCTGGACGGTTCGAAAGGCATGGCAATATCATCTTTGACGGAGCCCATAACCCAGAAGCTTCCTCGGCTTTGATCCGGGCTTTATCTAGGGCGGGTCTTAATAAGCCCATCCATATCCTTTTCGCCGCGATGCGCGATAAAAATATCGCCGTTATGTTGCCTATGTTAAATAGGGATGCCGAGTCGATAACCTTAACGACCTTCCCCCATTACCGGGCCAGAAACGAAGAAGATTATTTCCTTTATATTGGGGATTACGAATATAAAGAAGACGCCAAAGCCGCCCTTGATGAACTTATCCAAACTTATCCAGAAGATCTTATTTTAGTTACCGGAAGTTTGGCATTCGTGGGCTTTTTGCGGAGGTTTTACCAATGAATGAAGGGAAAATGCATCCCGCCAAAAAGGTCGCAATAGCCGGCATTTTGCTTTCCCTTAACATCATTTTAAATCGTTTGGTAGGGCTAGCGCAGGTTGGCCCTATGTTTTCTTGGGCTAGGATTTCTCCTGGCACTTCCATCGTTTTGTTTGCCTCAATTTTGCTTGGTCCTTTCTATGGAGCCGTGGTAGGCGTGGCTGGCGATGCCTTAGGCTGGTTAATACTAGGCCAATGGACCGGAACCTTTAATTTCTTCCTATCGATTTATTATGCGATCATCGGCATCGCGCCCTATTTCGTTATTAAGCTATTAAAGAAAGGTGGAAGCGGTTCGCTAGCCAAAGTCATTTCGATAAGTGCCTTCCTCGCTTTATTCCTAACCGCGATTTTAGCGATTTGGTTCTCGCCTAGTTTTGCCACTTTATTTGCTAGGGCTAACTTTAACGATTTGGCCGCGAAGATTGTAATCACGGTCATCGTATTGATTGGGGCGGCCGTGACCGCCTTAAGCTTGTTCCTAATGAAGAAAAAAGAAGGGGATAACGCTAGATATATCGGCGGGGTCAATCTCGATATGACTTTCGCCGTATCCATCATTAATGAAGTCATCGCCTGTTTGCTTAAGCCTTTGGCCTTTATTGCCTTCTATTCTTTGGTGTTAGGGAATGACTTCACCGCCACGACGGGTTTTGACTATGGCTCATTGGTGGTCATCACGTCCGTCTTTGCGATGATTAATGTTCCCCTTAATGCCTATTTACTAAGTCTATATTGTCGTTATGGTAAGGTTGGGTTAGGAGAAATCTGATGGACGAAGAAAGAAAAGATCCGGAAATCGACGAATCCTTGCTTACGCCTTTAGAAAAGAAAGAGATGGGTAAGCCCCTTTTTCCAAAGAAGGCTTTCATCTTCTTTTCGGTTATAATTGGTTTAATGATTGTCTGCCTAATCGTTATTTTGGCCATTCCTAAATAAAGGAGGTACGACCATGGAGAAACGGCGTCTTTATGAAGAGGGTATCGTCTATCAGATTTATCCTCGTTCTTTTTGCGATTCTAATGGAGATGGAATCGGTGACTTACAAGGCATTATCTCTAAGTTAGACTATCTAAAAGACCTTGGGGTTAAAATCATCTGGTTATCCCCAATCTATGCTTCCCCCTTGATGGATATAGGCTATGACGTGGCAGATTATAAGAAGATCCACCCCGATTATGGGACGATGGAAGATTTCGATAGACTATTAGAAGAAGCCAAGAAACGGGGTTTACGTATCGTTATGGACCTCGTGGTCAACCATACTTCCGATGAGCATGAATGGTTTATTAAATCCAAAGACCCAAATAGCCCTTACCATTCCTATTATTATTGGAGAAAAGGCAAAGGGAAAGACGGATTGGAACCTCCTAATAACTGGACCAGCCAATTCTCGGGGCCGGCTTGGAGCTATGAACCTAGCAACAAGATGTGGTACCTTCATCTTTTCTCCAAAAAACAGCCTGATTTAGATTGGCATAATCCTAAGGTTTTAGAGGAAGTCGAAGACATTATTAATTTCTATTTGGATAAAGGCGTGTATGGATTTAGGTGCGACGTCATTAACCAAATCTATAAAGATTCTTTAGAAGACGGCGTGGGTAAAGCCCAATCTGGAAGAGGCCGGGAACATTACCTAATGACCCCAGGCAACCACCGGATATTACGGCAAATCCACGAGGACTGCTTTGCTAAGCGGGACGACTCCGTGATGATCGGCGAAACCTACGAAGTCGATATCGAAAATGGGAACGAATTCCTCAATAACAAAGAGCTCGATATGTTCTTCCAATTTGATTTGATGGGAGTCGATAAAGTCCTATTTGGGGCTTTCCATAAAAACCCCGATCCCCGTGAGATTAGGGAAATCACCTTCAAATGGCAGCAGGGGGTTAGGTGGAACGCCAATTACTTAGAAAACCATGACCAGCTCCGTTCGATTT
>CAMOQM010000020.1 GCA_946622925.1 uncultured Caryophanales bacterium
ATCGAGGATGACGGCCTTAGGATAACGCTTTAGTAACAAGGCATTAGCTAAGCCGTGTTCAAAGCGTTTGCCTAGGAGTCCGCCAAGGATCAAGACTTCGCCTTTAAATTGTTGCAAAGCGAATTCCGTATCGGTGACGTCTTTTTCAACGGGCAGCTTAATCATCTTGACGTTAGAGGCGACTAATTCAAGATAAGCGCTATAGGAAATGGAATCGAAATCGCCGATGGCTTCATGCATCTTGATGCCGTTTCTTAAACAGAATAAGGCTCCGGCATCCACCCCAACCACATAATTGCCAAAGCAAACATGTTTGGCTAGAACCGGAGAGACGTTTTGGCTTAGGACTAGGATGGTTTCCATGTTAATTCCTCCAATCGATGGGTTTGATTCCGTTTTTGATCAAATAATCATTACATTTAGAGAAATGGGCGCAGCCAAACCAACCACCTCGATTAGCGGACAAGGGCGAAGGATGGTTGGCCATAAGGACCAAATGATTAGGGGCATGCACGTATTTTTCGAAACGTTTGGCAAAGCTTCCCCAAAATAAGAAAACGATAGGTTGGGGCAAAGTATCTAGATAGGAGAAGACGTCCGCCATAAACTCTTCATAGCCGATATCGCGGTGGCTAAGTGGCAAATGGGCGTCGACGGAAAGGAAGGCGTTAAGAAGTAGCACCCCTTGCTTGGCCCAAGGCGTTAGATCCCCATTTTCATAATCCATCTTAACCCCGATGTCATTTTCTATTTCGCGGTAGATATTCCTAAGGGATGGGGGCAGGATGGTACCTTTAGGAACCGAAAAACTTAGTCCCATGGCTTGGCCTGGTTCATGGTAAGGATCTTGCCCTAAAATAACGACCTTAACTTGGCTAGGCGGGGTCAATTCAAAAGCCTTGAACATATCCTTTCTTGGAGGATAAACGACGTTATGGGCATAAGCTTCATCTAAGGTCTTATGGAGTTTAATCGCATACTCCTTTTGCCCCGTTTCCTTAAAGAAATCACTCCACGGATTCATAATTGGCCTCCATGGTAATTGGGGTCCTTAGCCATATTGATATTAGCTAATTTCTTAAAGAAGAAGCCAAGCAGCCAAAACGTTAAGGCTAGCCCGGTAAAGACCCAAAAGGTAATCATTAACCCCATGAAAAGCGGCTTATTGGTAGCCTGGGAGAATAATATCGAGAAGGCTAAACCTCCGAAAAGGAAAAGTAAAAAGGTCGAAAAACCAAAACGCATGCAAAGCAAATAAAGTTTGGTATACCTTTCCACTTGGCGGGAACGGTCACTTGACTTTACTTTGGTGGGTTTTTCTTTAACTGGCTTATCGTAGATTTTCTCATCCACGACTTCCACATCGATGATTTCGGGGTTTTCCATAGGAATATCCTACCTAATTATCTACGATTATCAATGAAATCTGCCTTTTTGCCCTATTAGAAAAACGAGCCTAGTTTCCTAAGCCCGTTATATCTATTATAGTTCGACCTTTTCGAAGTCGGTGGCCGGATGCTTGCACAAGGGGCAAACATAATCCGGAGGCAAAACCTCGCCTTCATAGACGAAGCCGCAGATCTTACATCTCCACCCATATTTCTTAGGCGCGTTAGGATCGGCTTTGGGCGGAACCGGTAAGGGCTTAGGTTTGATATTGGCGAAGTAGTAAGCGTAAGTGACCGAAGGAACGTTATTAAGGACCCTAGCTTCGGTAATCTCAGCGATAAAGAGGACGTGGTTGCCACATTCGATAGTCTCAGTGACCTTGCAAGAGATGAAGGCGTTAGATTGCTCGGTTAGATAATATAAACCGTTCTCGCTCCGTTTGACTTTATTTTCAAAGCCCACGAACTTATCAACGTTCCTACCAGATTGGAAGCCAAATCTCTTAAAGGTGCCAAAGTCGGCGGTTTCGTCTAATACCGAGATATTGAAGACACCGGTTTCCCGGATGGTATCCGCGGAGAAATTGGCGACGTTGACCGAAAGCATGACCAAATTGGGCTTATCGGAGACCTGGAAGAAGGAATTATTGATGGAGGCATTATCCCTGCCATCTTTCCCCTTGGTGACCAAAGCGAACAAACCATAAGAGAGTTTAAACATCGCGGAGGTATCGACGATGCCACCCTTCTCTTCGACTTTCTTTTCTTCGGGACGGATGGAAGCGACCACGGCTTCGGCGATCTTATCGAGGCTAGGAAGTTGGTTTTCCTTTAAGGAAGAAGCGATGGTTAAGGAATCTTCGATGAAGGTAAAGCCTTCCAAATCGCCAATGATGCGTTTCATATTGGATTTGGCCGCGGGCGCCCAAGAACCATTTTCGACAAAAGCCACGGTCCGGTAACGGAGCTTATGGTTAGCTAAGTCATGGAGGAAGTCTTCCATCTTAACGAAAACTCCAGCGTTATAGGTAGTCGCGCATAAGCAAATGGTCTTGACCCTAAAGGCTTCGGCAACTAGAACCGAGGAATCGGTTTTAGAAACATCATAGATAACGACGTTGCGAATACCCCTGCTTACGATTTTTGAAGCCAGGATTTCAGCTGCATTGGCGGTATCTCCATAAACCGAGGAATAGGCAATCATGACCCCATCGGGATCATCGGGGGTATAGGTGGCCCAATTCTGATAATAGCCGAGTAAGGGATTGAGATTACCTTTATGGATAGGACCATGGAGCGGGCAAATCATATTGATTTCGATAGTCGCGGCTTTCTTTAAGGTCGCCACGACTTGATCGCCATATTTACCGACGATATTGGTGTAATATCTTCTGGCCTCGGCGATATCGAAATTCTTGGGGGAAGCATAGATATCCCCATTTAAGGCCCCGAAAGTTCCAAAGGCATCGGCGCTATAGAGGACTTTCTCGCTGACTTCGTAGGTCATCATGACCTCCGGCCAGTGGACCATGGGGGCGAAGACGAAGGTAAATGTATGCTTGCCGATATTAAGGGTGTCGCCTTCTTTAACGATTAGGAAGTTAGCTTTGATATTGGGGAAGAAGTTAAGCAGGAACTTCTGGGCCATCGCGTTGATGACGATGGTGGTCTCGGGATGACGGAGCAATAACTCACCGATATTAGCGGCATGGTCTGGCTCCATATGGTTGACGATTAGGTAATCGAGTTTACGGTCGCCTAATAAATAAGCTAAGTTATCGTAATAGACGTCGCTTACCGCCCTATCGACGGTATCTAGGACCAAAGTCTTCTCGTCTAAGTAGAGATAGGAGTTATAGGAAGCCCCGTTTTCTAGCGGATAGACGTTTTCGAAAAGATGGATGCGGCGATCGCTGCCACCGATGTAGTACAACCCATCGGAAATTTGGATTTCATTATGCATATTTTTACCTCTAGGTAATCTTAACTTAATAAAAGCTTTTAAGGAAGGGGCATAAAGAAAACCAAGCGCTTTAATGTGGACCCCATAATTCGGACAGTCTAGAAAAAACCGTGGCCTAAATAGGCGAGGTTTCCGTTTTTAGAATGACTTTAACGGACTATCAAATTCACAATTAAAGCGATGACGACCGTCACCAAACCATTGGTGATAATAGAGATACTAGCGATGGCCCCGGCCCTAGAAGAATAATCAAAGGCTTTGCTAGTTCCGATCGCGTGGCTCGCGCTTCCTAGCGATAAGCCCACCACCACATCGTTACGGTCGCGGAATAGCTTAATGAATAATGGCCCTAAGGTTGCCCCCACTACTCCGGTTAAGGCCACGACGGTGACGGTAAGGGAAGCGTAATTGGTCGCGCCTAAGATACCCGCTATCTCGGTGGCGATGGCCGTGGTAACGCCTCTAGGGAATAAAGCGAACATCAAATCGCGTTCTAATCCTAATAATTTAGAAATGCCCCACACCGATAAGACGGAAGACAAACTGCCGACAATAGAAGCCACCAAGATGGCTAACCAGTTCTCTTTGATGACGTGGCGGTTTAAATATAAAGGCAAAGCCAAAGAAACCGTAACGGGGCCTAGCAAAATATCAAAGATGTTACAGGCGGCCTTATATTGCTCGGTTTGGGCCGAGATAAGTTCGGGGTTAAGCTGGCCATTAATTACGAAGACCATCAAAAGGATATAGCCGATTACGAAGATGATGGTCCATAGCAGGGGATTGAAAATCGGGGTATGGAACTTCTTTTGTAACCAAGCGAAAAGGAAATAGATGCATAAGGTCAAGAAGACATAGAACAAAGGCGAAGTGAAGATGGCGATCATGGCTCTACCTCACTTTCCACGGGAGGGTTAGTCTCCTGCTTTTTGCGCCTATGTTTGTCTTGGAGATAAAGAGTTAGTTTCACGGCCCAATAGGTCGCGGTAAAGGAAATGATGAAGCCCCCAAAGATGATAATAATTAGCTTCCACCATATTTGGGATATGACCTCTATCCTATTTAATATCATGACCGCCCCGGGCACGAAGAAGATACCCATGTTGGCGATGAAGAATTGGCCGACGTCTTCGATATCTTTGCTTTTGACCACTCCCGCGATAAGGAAGATGAACATCAAAATCATTCCAATTAGCGATCCCGGAAAGGAAAAATGGATAAGCGAAAGCAAATAGGAAATCACCGTGCCGACAAGGGCAAAGGCGATAATGATGATAAGCTGCTTAAAGATTTTCATTCGGCTTAATAATTGTAGGAAAAAGGGCAAGAAAAAACCACCCCCAGGCGGAGGTGGTATCAAGTTGGATTTACTCAGCCCAACGGACTAAGACGACTTCAGCGGCATCGCCACGGCGTTCGCCAAGCTTATAGGACTTGGTGTAACCGCCTTTGCGAGCGGCCATGCGGGGTCCGATTTCCTTGAAGAGGACTTCGAGGGCATCCTGACCTTTGGCGTTCTTAACGGTGGGACGGAGGACTTGGGCGGCCTGGCGGATAGCGTGGAGGCGATATTTCTCTTCACGCTTGGCCAAGGTGACCAAGTGGTCGGCCAAGGTCCTTAATTCCTTGACGACGCCCGAGGTGACTTTGACTTCGCCATTTAAGACGAGGTCGGTCACGACGTTGCGGAGCATCGATTTGTTCTTCGATGCGGTATAACCGGTTTTGAAACGGACACCGGTCTTACCATGGACGTTCTTTCTTCCTTGTGCAGCCATTGTTATTCTCCTACGTAATCGCGGAAGTGGAGGCCGTTAGCGGCGAGCTTCTCCTTGACTTCCTTGAGTGATTTCTTGCCAAGGTTGCGGACCTTCATCATCTCTTCCTCGCTCTTTTGGGTGAGTTCTAAGACGGTGGAGATACCAGCGCGCTTTAGGCAGTTGTTGGAACGGACGCTGAGATCGAGTTCTTCGATCAGCATGTTCTGGAATTTGTTTTCTTCCTGTTTGACGACTTCCTTGACGAGTTGGTAGCCGGTGACCTTGTCTTCCAAGGCGACGAATTGATTGAAGTGGGAGACCAATAGTTGGGCGGCAAGGGCCACGGCTTCGTGGGGCTTGATGGAACCATCGGTGGTGACTTCGAGGGTCAATTCATCGAATTTGGAGTCGTGGAGGACACGGGTCGGCTCGACCGAGTAGGCGACCTTGACGACGGGGGAGTAGTTGGAGTCGGTGGTGATGACGCCGACGGTTTCGATATGACGCTCAGCTTTGTTGGCTTCGGCGGTGGCATAGCCACGGCCATTGGCGGCGTAGATGGTCATCTTGAGGTGGCCTTCGGCGTTAAGGTGGGCGATTTCGAGATCAGGATTGCAAACCGAGACGAAGGCGGGAAGTTCGAGATCGCCGGCCTTGACGGTGGCGGGTCCTTTGACATCCACTTCGATGCGCTTCAAATCGGAGGTGTTCTCATCGATCTTGAGGACGAGGTCCTTAAGATTGAGGATGATGGCGGTGACGTCTTCTTCCACGCCTTTTAAAGCGGTGAATTCATGACGGGCGCCTTCGATTTCGACGGCGACGACGCTGGCCCCGGGAAGGGCGGAGAGGAGAACGCGGCGTAAGGCGTTGCCAAGGGTGATGCCGAAGCCTCTTTCAAGGGGGCTCACGACGATCTTGGCGTAGTTCTCGGATTCGTCGTTGACTTCGATTTCGATGTTGACGGGTTCAAACGGATTGGGGAGTTTCATCTCCTCGTTTTTATTGGTGGCTTTGTTGGCCATTGGTTTTCCTCCTATGTGTTCAAGCGTATTTTGGTTAATCTGGGGATTACCCCACTAAGATTAACCTCTGGGGCGCTTGGGTGGGCGGCATCCGTTGTGGGGGATTGGGGTGGTATCCTCGATGGATAAGACCTGTAATCCAACAGCGGAAATGGCCCTAACCGCGGATTCGCGTCCGGCACCGGGACCTTTGACTTCGACATCGACCTGGCGTAAGCCCTGATCGAAGGCGGTCTTGGCGGCGGCTTCGGCGGCGAGTTGGGCGGCGAAGGGGGGGGATTTTTTAGCGCCTTTGTAACCTAAGGCACCGGCGGAGGACCAGGCGATTACATTACCCTGGACATCGGTGATGGTGACGATGGTGTTATTGAAGGTGCTATGGATATGGGCGACCCCGCGAGTAAAGGAACGTTTGATTTTCTTTTTACGGGCAGTCGTGGATTTTTTCTTTGCAGCAGCCATGATTCAAACCTCCTATTACTTAGTCGCCTGCTTCTTGTTGGCGATGGTTTTGCGGCGTCCCTTGCGGGTACGGGCATTGGTGCGGGTCCTTTGACCACGGACCGGTAAGCCCTTCTTATGACGGATGCCACGGTAGCAGCCGATTTCGGTGAGGCGCTTGATGTTGAGGGCGACTTCACGACGGAGGTCACCTTCGGTATGGTGTTTGGCGACCTCGGCACGGATGGCGGTTAATTGCTCATCGGTGAGGTCTTTGGTGCGGATGTCTTCGCTGACTTTGACCGCTTCGAGGATCTTCTTAGCGGTGGTATCGCCGATCCCATAGATGTAGGTGAGGGAGACGACGATGCGTTTTTCATTGGGGATATCTACCCCGACGATACGTGCCATTTCTAGTTAATTCCTTTCTTGCTATCAACCCTGACGCTGTTTGTGCTTGGGGTTGGAGCAGATAACCATTAGTTTTCCATGACGGCGGATGACGCGGCATTTGTCACAGATAGGTTTGACGGATGGTCTTACTTTCATGTTTCTTACTCCTTACCGCAAATCAGTTGCGGTGCCTGAATGTAATTCGCCCACGTGTTAGATCGTAAGGTGAGAATTGGACCGTGACTCGGTCACCGGGGAGAATCCGGATGTAGTTCATACGGATTTTACCCGAAACGCAGGCTTGGACCACGGCTCCATTGGCGAGCTTCACCTTGAAGTTGGCATTGGGTAGACACTCCAACACCGTCGCCTCGACTTCGATGCAATCTTCTTTGCTCAAATTGTGTCCTTTCCGCTCTCTTCGAGCTTGGTTAATATCCGATAGCCGTCTTTGGTGACGACCAGGGTATTCTCGTAATGGGCGGTTAGGCCTCCGTCCTTTGCGACGACGGTCCAACCATCTTTCAGCACCTTATACGCGTTCTTCTTCTCGAAGATCATCGGTTCGATGCAGATCGTCATGCCCTCTTTTAGGAGAGGTCCGGTCCCGGGAACGCCATAACATGGGATGTAGGGATCTTCATGCATTTCCTTGCCGATTCCATGTCCCGTATAATCACGGGCCACCGAATAGCCATGGGCTTTGGCGGTCTCCTCAATGGCGTTGCAGACGTCTCCGAGGTGCACCCCTGGTTTTACCAGGGACACAGCATTATAGAAGCATTCTTGCGCAACCGCCACTAATTTTTTCTGGCGGTCCCCACAAATGCCGACCAAATAGGTTCTGGCGGCGTCTCCGCAGTAGCCGTTTTTCTTAGCTACGAGGTCCAAGGTGATGATGTCGCCGTCCTTGAGCACCTTCTTTTCGGAAGGGATGCCATGGAGGATTACTTCATTGACCGAGGCACATACCGAGGCGGGATAATCGTAATATCCTAACTCGCCCGGATAGGCCCCTTCTTCCCGGACGAATCCATCGATGAGCTCGTTGAGTCGCGCGGTGGAAACCCCTGGAACGACATAGGGGGTGATTTTCTCTAAGGCAAGAGCCACCACGCGAGATGCCTCGGCGATGAGGTCGATCTCGCGTGGGGATTTGATGATGATCATTGCTTAGCTTCCTTGAGGGTCTTTTCGATTTGCCTGAAGAGTTCAACGTGGCCGATGGTACCTTCGAAATGATGGTAGAGTCCTTCGGCTTTGTAGAAGTCGATTAAGGGAGCGGTCGAGGAATAATAATTCTCGAGCCTGACCTTCAAAGAGGCTTCGTTATCGTCCTTACGTTGGATGAGTTCGCCACCACACCTATCGCAGATTCCTTCTTTGGAAGGTTTCATGTCGGTGACGTGGTAGGAAGCCCCGCACTTGGGGCAAACCCTTCTACCGGAAATACGTCTGACTAATTCCTCGTCAGGGACGGAGATGTCGATGACAAGGTTAACCGGGCGTCCGATTTCGGGCCCCATTTTCTTTAAGGCTTCGGCCTGAGGGATGGTCCGAGGGAAGCCGTCTAACAAGTAGCCACTAGCGCAATCGGGTTGGGAAAGACGTTCTTTGACCAGCCCGACGGTGATTTCGTCAGAAACGAGTCCACCGCTTTCGATGATGGCTTTGGCTTGTAGGCCAAGGGGAGTGCCCTTAGCAATGGCTTCGCGGAACATATCCCCGGTGGAGATATGGGGGATAGCGAAGGCGTCGATGATTTTTTTGGCTTGGGTGCCCTTCCCGGCTCCGGGAGGACCCATGAGGATGATATTGAGCATTAGTTCAAGCCTCCTTGTACTTCTTCGAACGATTTGCCGGCTAATAGGCCATCGATCTGGGCGTTAAGCTCAACGCAGACGCCGACCATAATTATGGTGCCGGTGCCGCCGATTGCTAAGGACGAGTCGGAACCAAAGATTCCAGAAAGGACCAAGACAAGCGGTAAGGCGGCGATAACCGCAAGGGCGAGGGCGCCGATGCAGGTGACGCGGTTAAGGACCTTGGTGACGTATCTTTCCGTCTCCTTGCCCGGACGGATGCCAGGGATATAGGAACCATTCTTTTGGAAGTTATCCGCCATGGTGGCCGGATCCATTTGCATTTCCGAGTAGAAGAAGGCAAAGACGATGATCAAGGTGATGTAGATTAGAAGCCCCCAAGGCATCTGCCAGGTGGAGCCGTTGATGCCCGGCATCGTATACATCTCGGAATAGGAGAAGATCTTAAGCCATTGGGCACTGCCGGCCTCAGCGGAGATGAATGAGGCGATGACGCTAGGCGCCATCATGATTGAGGAGGCAAAGATAACCGGAATAACACCAGCCGAGTTGACCTTGATGGGAAGGAAGCTAGCCTTGGCCATGGACACCGGCTGTCCGGATTTACCCGCGTGTTGGACGGGGATTTTACGCCTGGCGAGTTCGAAGAAGACTACGCCAGCGATGATTAGTAATAACGCAAGCACGTAAAGCAAGAACTGGAACGAGCCACGGATAATCGCGGCATCGCCATGACCTTGGTTTTCCGAGATCCATTTGATCCAAGCCGTGCGGATTTGGATAGGAATGGAACGGACGCAACCTGCGAAGATGATGACGGATATACCATTGCCTAAGCCCTTTTCGGTGATCTGGTCGCCTAGCCACATGGTAAGCATGGTGCCGGCGAGTAAGACAGTTACGATATAGGCGTATGTCCAGAATTCATCTGGCAAAGTTAGGCTGATATAGGAGGAGTTTTGCATCGTTTTGATGATGCCATACCCCTGAACGGCCCCGAGTAACAGGGTTAAATAACGGGTTGTCATCTCGATTTTCTTACGCCCGTATTGGCCCTGCTTACTTAATTCGGTAAGGGCCGCAAGGACGTCTTTCGAGAGCAACTGGACGATGATCTGGGCGGTAATGTAAGGCGAGACGCCTAGCGCGAAGACCGAGAAGTTCGATAAGGCCCCGCCGCCAAGAAGATCCATCATCGCAAGCGCGTTTCCGGAGTTCATGGCATTGGCGAGTTCCGCTTCGGCTTTGACGCCCGGAACCGTGATGGCCGCCCCAATCCGAATGACGAACAAGATCATGATCGTGAAGAAAATACGACCGACGATCTCTTTGTTTTTGAAGATTGAGACGAACTTATGCATTATTCGATGACCTTAGCGACGCCGCCTTTTCCTTCGATGGCGGCTTTGGCGGAGGCGGAGAAAGCCTTGGCTTCGACGGTGAGCTTTTTGGTTAGCTCGCCCTTGCCGAGGACCTTAACGCCACCGAGTTCGTTTTTGATAACGCCCTTTTCGATGAGAAGGGCAGCGTTGACGACCGTGCCATCCTTGAAGGCGTTGAGCTTATCAAGGTTAACGACGGCATAGACGGTCTTGACGCCGGTGTGGGTCTTCCTGACGCCGAACTTCGGTAAACGGCGGGCGATGGGGGTTTGGCCACCTTCGAAGCCGTTTTTCTTGGTATGGGCGTGGGCACCTTGGCCTTTTTGACCTTTGCCGGCGGTTTTGCCATTGCCGCTACCGCGGCCACGGCCTTTGCGGAAGGAATCCAAGCGGGCGCCTTCGGCATTATGGAGATCATTTAAAGCGGACATGTTTATTTGCCTCCTTCAGCTTTGGGAGCGGGTTTCTTGAAGTCTTCGGGTTTCTTTTTGCCACGGAGGACCATGATCCTCTCATAGCTCTTAAGGGCGGCTAAGCCAGCGTCGGTCGCGCGGATGACGTTGATCGGGGCGCGGGAGCCATAGACCTTGGAGACGACGTTTTTGATGCCGGCAAGTTCTAAGATGGCACGGACCGGGCCACCGGCGACGATACCGGTACCGGGACGGGCGGGCTTCAAGACGACTTTGGTAGAACCAAAGACTCCTTCGATGTCGTGGGCGATGGTGTCGCCTTTGACAATCTGGACGGACCTCATGTTCTTACGGGCTTTTTCTAAGCCTTTCTTGATGGCATCGGGGACTTCACCAGATTTGGAGAGGGCATATCCGTAGCGGCCCTTTTGGTCGCCGACGACCACGAGGGCGGAGAAGCGCATATGCTTACCACCTTGGACGGTCTTGGAGATGCGGTTGATGTGGACTACACGTTCGGAGTAGTCATCGGTGTTGCGTTGGAAACCACCGCGGCCACCCCTTCTTTCGGAAGGACGGCCTTTGTGGTCACCGCCTTTGCGATCGCCAGGACGGGGAGCGGCGGCGGAACCATGAGGTTCATAGCCGCGGCCCTGCTTCTCTTCGGCGGGGGCTTCTTCGGCGGGTTCGGGTTTTTCTTCTGCTACGGGAGCAGTGATTTTATTTTCTTCTTCCATGACTAGGCTCCTTAGAACTTGAGTCCGCCTTCACGGGCGGCGTCGGCGAGGGCGGCAACGCGGCCATGGTAGAGATATCCACCACGGTCGAAGGCCACGAATTCGATGCCTTTGGCTTTGGCTTTGCTCGCGAGGTCGGCCCCAACCTTGGCGGCGGCTTCGCAATTGCCACCGTTGGCTAATTTGAGGGCGACGGAGGAAGAGGCGACCAAGGTGACGCCTTTGACGTCATCGATGATCTGCGCTTCGATGTGCTTATTGGAGCGGAAGACGCATAGACGAGGTTTCTCGGCAGTGCCGGAGATTTTGGCGCGGACACGAGCGTGCTTGCGGGCACGGACGTATTTGCGGGGTTCTTTTTCGATCATGATATCTTACCCTCCGATTACTTCTTACCACCCGCGGCACGCTTGCCTTCTTTGCGGAT
>CAMOQM010000021.1 GCA_946622925.1 uncultured Caryophanales bacterium
GGTCTATATCCGTCATGATGGCATCTATAAAGAACTTAAGGAAGAACCTAACTTTCCCCTTGGCCTAGCCGATGGTTTTGCCTATAAGAAACAAACCGTCAGAGTCGAAGAGGGCGATGCCTTATTCATGTATACCGATGGCTTATCCGAGGCCATGAACATTAAGGGCGAGCTATTCGGAAAAGAAGCGATTCTCAATACCCTTAATGAACATCCTTTCCTATCGGGTGAAGAACTTATCGGGGCTATGGAAGAAAAGATGGCCGAATTCGTGGGCGAAGCCGAACAAAGCGATGACGCTTGCTTGCTTAGCTTTGAATTCTATGGCGGGGCCAAACTTGATTTCGCTCCGACTTTAGAAGGGCTAGCCACCATCGCGCCTTTTGTCGACGAAGTATTAAAGGATTCCAAGCCGGAAGTTAGAAACGCCTTCCAAGTCATCGTCGACGAATTCGCCACCAATATCGCGATGTATTCTAAGGCTACCCAAGCCTGCCTAAGTCTCCATTTAGGCAAAAACGCGATTATCGGGACTATATCCGACGATGGATTCCCTTTTAATCCCTTCACCGATAAACCGCCCCATGATCCCGATACTCCAGGCGGACTAGGCATTGATCTTTCCATTTCCATGGCCAAGCAAATCCATTATTCGCGGGTAAGGAATAAGAATGTTTTGTCTTTCTCTTATTCGGGGGGAGTTAGTAAGTAATTATGCTTAAGTGCCTAAAGATCAATAACCTAGCGATTATCGAAAACGCCGAAGTTAGCTTCGAAAATGGCTTTACCGTTTTAACTGGGGCCACTGGAGCGGGTAAGTCTTTGCTTATCGATTCATTGTCATTACTACTTGGGTCAAGGGCTTCCAGCGAACTTATTAGGCAAGGCGAAGAAAAAGCCACGATAGTAGGGGAATTCGAACTGGATTCTTCTTATATCAAAGCCATCTTAACTAAGCTAGAGATTCCCTTTACCGAAGATAGTTTGGTTATCGAAAGAACGATCCGACCCGGAAAAAGCACGGTCAAAGCCAATGGGGTTGCCCTTTCTTTAGCCTCGTTACAAACCCTCACCAATGCCTTAGCGGATATCCATAACCAATTCGATTTCGCCAAGATGGTCGACCCGACTACCTATTTACCGCTTCTAGATGAATATGGGCAAAGCAAAATCGAGGCTTATTTAACTAGCTATAGACAAGCTTATGAAACCTATTTAGATGAGCAAGCCGAACTAGATAAGCTGTTGCAGCAAAAGAAAGAGATCGAAGCTAGACGCGATTTCTATTCCTATCAATATGACGAACTCAAAGGGGCGGCTTTATATGAAGGGGAAGAGGAAGAACTCGAACGTGAGCTTTCTTTATTAAAGAATTACGACAAGGTCTATTCCTTGAACCAGCAGGCAAATGAACTAGCCCATGATGATTTCCTCGATAAGTTATATGAACTACAGAAAATCGTTGGCAATTTAGCTTCCTACCAAAGCCAATATGGCGAGCTTTCCAAAGGACTAGAAGATAAATATTATGAACTAGATGACCTCGTCGCTTCATTAAAGAAGGAACTAGGAAACTTAGATTATGACCCAACTAGGTTAGATACCTTACTACAACGTGAGTCAGACCTAGCCTCGCTTAAGCGCAAATATAAGAAAGAATATAACGATTTGATCCTCTACCGGGATGAGCTTAAAGGGTATTTGGATTCCGAAAAATATAGCGATGAGGCCTTAAATATCCGCAAAAAGGCGGTGGATGAAGCTAAATCGCGGGCTTATTCAAAGGCCAAGGATTTATCTTCAATTAGGCAAAGCATCGCTAAATCCATCGAAAAAGAAATGGGTAATGCCCTTAAGGATTTGCTTTTGGAAGTCAAATTCAAAGTGGCTTTTACGGAAACCGAGCTTAGCGTTAATGGCCTAGATGAAGTTTCTTTCTTAATCGAAACTAACCTTGGCGAAGGCTTAAAGAACCTCGATAAAGTCGTCTCCGGCGGCGAAGCTAGCCGGGTGATGCTCGCCTTTAAGTCGTTACTAATAAAGGCTAAGCGCGTCGGCACCGTCATATTCGATGAAATCGATACGGGGATATCGGGTAAAGAAGCCGAAGCGGTTGCCCGCAAGATTAAGGAAATATCCTTATCAACCCAAGTTATCGCGATTACCCATTTGCCCCAGGTCGCGGCCTTATCCGACCACCATATCCTTATTTCCAAAGAGGTTAATAAGGGAAGGACCTATGCCCATATCAAGACCTTGGATTTAAATGGCAAGATCGAGGAAGTCGCCCACCTTATTTCGGGCGAAAAGATAACTAAGACCCAACTTGAATACGCCAAAGAGATGGTCTTAGGAAAGGAGGGCTAGTTATGGTCCCTGATAGAATCGGCGAATTCATTCGTTATAAAGGCAAAAAGACCACGATGGAATATGGTTACCATTATTCCTTGAGGACCCGCCTTCCTTTTGACCGTTTCTTCCGTAGGAGCATCCGTCTTTGGATTCCCGAATCTTATGATTTTGATAATCCTAAGCCGACCCCCGTCATCTATTTTTCCGATGGCCAAAACCTCGTCGATTATTATCTAACCGCCTATGGCGATTGGCATCTTGACCGGGTTATTCGCGAATTAGGCAAAGAAGGCCTCCCCGAACCGATACTCGTAGGCATCGATTGCCCGAAAAAACCAATTAAACGGACGAGAGAATTAAATCCGCCTTATCCTATTTCTAAACGTATCAAAGAAGGCCCGGGACCAATGGGTGGCTATGCCAACCGGTTCATCGGCTATATCACCAAGGTCTTAAAGCCCTACGTGGATTCGATTTTATGCACCGATAAACGGAAAATCGGAAGTGCCATCGGAGGTTCTTCGATGGGTGGCATCATGGCTTTCTATGCTTTCTTATCCCATCCTAATGATTTTGGCTTCTCCTTATCTTTCTCCCCGGCTTTATTCTTCTATACCGACTCCGAGATTTCGCAGTTTGTCGATGAAGCTAATCCCATCCCTGGCGAATCTCCCAACCTCTTCCTTTATGTTGGGGGCAAGGATTTTGAGAAAGAATTCGTCCATGCGACGAGATTTACCTATAAATTGTTGCTTTCTAAAGGCTTCGATAGCTCTAATCTAGTTTTGGAAGAAGATCCTAAGGCCATCCATCATGAAGAGGCTTGGTACCGTCATAGCCCCAGTGCCTTGCGGTGGTGGTTAGAAAAAGTTAAATAAAAACGAACGTTTTCCTTTTTTGACGCGTCTAATAGGTGGAGGCAATGATGAAACTGGAAGGACGCCTAATAAACCTCTTTTACCAAAAAGACGAAGCGGCGGTGAACCGGGTCTATGTTTTGACTTCGCGTTTGCTTCGCCACGTGGCATATGATGTCCTAGGCGATTCCGATTTAGCCCAAGACGCAGTCATGGAAGCTTACGTCAATGTGCTTTATTCGTCAAATCGTCCTAAAGATTCTTCAAGCTTCGTAGCTTATCTATGTTCTAGCGTCAAAAACTCCGCCATTTCCATCCAAAGGAAGGTCGGCAAAGAGATTGCTCTAGATGAAGATAGCGTCGGTAGTAGCGAGCCAAAGGAAGATAACGCCTTAATGGGTTTGCTCCGTGCCGAACTTGGATATCCAGATTTTGACATCTTAATCCTCCATGCCGTGGAAGGCTATTCCCTTAAAGAAATCGCGACCTATTTGGATTTAGGTTCGCCTAGCGCCGTCCGCGGTAGATACGCTAGGGCCAGGGAAAAGGCCAAAGCGTTAATCAAAAAGGAGGGCTTTTAGAATGAACTGGAAGAAAAAGCTCGCGCAGGAATATGAAAAAGAGGTAGTGGCCCCTAAGGATAATGGCGCTCTTTCAAAACATTTAGGCATATCCACTCGGGAAAAGTCGAAAAGATATGTTAATCGGGGAAAAATAATCGGAAGGGTTGCCATCGCGGCTTCGCTTTTGGTGGTTATCGGAGGCCCGATCGCCTTGTATGTCGGAACGCATGCCCAGGTTAAGACCCATAATCAAATGAAACAGAGGCGTTATAGGGCGGCCGATATCTCGGCTTTAAGAGCCTCCACCGTAAAGGCGCTTAATGCCATTTCCTATAACGATGGCCCCTTTGCTTTGCAAAAAGTCGATGATACCTTCAAGGGAAACGTCAATTCCTTTGCCTTTGCTTTGCAAAAACAATTCAAAGAGAAGCAGACTTACCTATATTCCCCATACACGGCCTACCTAAATATGGATTTGATTTCCTTAGCGAGCCAAGGTCTGGTTTTGGAGCAGGCTAATGCGATACTAGGCAGCCAGGCTAACCGCGATTCCAATATAACCAAAGCCATGTTGACTAACTTCTATTCGGGAAACGAAGGTTCCACCCATACTTATCAAGGGGCGTTCTTTAGGGAAGGCTGGAATCTAAAAGAAGGCTACGTGGATAAACTTTCCTCCCGCCGGGCCGAGGTCTATAGCCTTGATATGGATAAAGATTTAGACGCGATCCCTTCCTGGGCTAACGCCAAGGTCAAGGCCGATATGCTCAAAACCAAGGATTTAGATTATGATCCTAACCAAACCATGGCCTATTATTTCTCGATTCTTGATTTCGATGGCAAATGGAATTGGAGCTATAACGATAGCAAAACCCGCAAACGCGACTTTACTTCTTTAGATGGCAAGGTAAGCAAATTGGATTTCATGAGCCACGATGTCAGCTTTGTAAATCCAGAAAGCATTTTCGCTAACGGAAGAAGCAACGTCGGAGTTTATGATTATGGGGATTATATTTCCGCCTACGATTATTACTGCAATGGATATTCCATCCAGTATTTGATCCCTAGCGAAGTCGGTAAAGATATCTTTGCCTTATTAGATGGCGTCAATTTCTTTGAAGAAGACCCGGATAAATTCTATACCAAGGTGCATCCCAGCAATCCTGAAGAAAAGATCCACAATATCCAAACCGTGAGTTTCATAATGCCCAAATTTTCCTTTGCGTCTTTGACCGATTTGACCCCAAAGATAAAAGCCTTGGGTTTATCCGGGTTCTACGATGATTTGCAAAATTCCTTAAGCGGGGGCATCGAGTTTAATCCAAATGGTGGGGCGATTGCCTTTACCAAACAAGCCAATTCCATCGAATTCTCCGAAGACGGGACCGTTGCTAAATCCATTACCTTCTCGGGCGGCTATGGTGCAGCCGCCCCTAATGTTTTGGCCAACAGCCTGATTATCACCTTGGACGAAGCCTTCGTCTACGTTATCCGCGATCCCAACGGATTACCCTTATTCGTTGGAGCTTTCAACAATTAGGGTAGTGGATATGAAAACGTTCTTACTAGTTTGCCTAGCTATCCCTTTATTAATGGGTTGCGGCCAAACTCCAAAGACCTTTAATAAGGCCCCTTCTTTCCTTATCGATGATGTATCTCCTATATATGGGTATGGCTATAACCTACGCTATAGCGATGGCAGTGAAGTCGAGACAAGCCACTGTAACGGCAATACCTGTATCATGGCTTCAATAGGCCCATCTTTTAGTTATGATCTAGAAGAAGATAAAGCCTCCTTTATAAAGAAGAAGGAAGGGCGTTATCAGATAAGCATCGACTACGTTGATAAAACCGTGACGTATAAGGCTTATCTTGGCTACATGCTCGATTATAAAACTCCCCTAAAAGAAAGCTCCGTTAACTGGAAACAAGCCTATGATTACCGCTTTGGGGAGTTGAAGGAATTAGAAATGCCCGTCATAGTTGATAAAACCTGCTTGATTCAGCTCCCGCCCGATACCTTTGCCATCGACGAATATAAGGAAGAAGCCAAGTTTGTGGCTATCGTCGTAGATTTCTCAAGTCCAACATACGGATCTGGGGTCTATGGGTTTTTAATCGAAAACGCCTAATAAGAAAATCGGAGCCGCGATGACTCCGATTATTTCTTTATTTGAAGAATTCGGTGGGGTTGGCGATTTTTTGATAACCGCCGAAGGATTGGGGCTTGGCTTTCATTTGATCATAGAGGGCCTTGCCGTTGAATTTGGTGGTTATTTCGTTGGCTTTTGCGGCGATATCGAAATTAGGGAATAGGGAAGGATAGGATATCGCGGCAGTGTAATAAGTATTGATAAGGCTGGTCTCGAAGTTGGTGTAATAGGCGTTATAGGCCATTTGCAGATAGACTTCGCCAGTTTGGAAGGCTTTGCAGGCGGAGAAATCATAATTTTTGCCTTTGATATTCTTAACCGCGGCCGCGTCGAAGATCATGACCTCCATTTCGGGGGCAAGGGCGGTGAATTTCTCTTCGTCGATTTTTTGGATGCCATCTTTAGCTAAGCCGGAGACGACGTTAACGACGTGGGCGGTATTGAAGGCATCATAGTTTTGGGCGGTCATGAATTGATCGGTGGTGCCCCAGTTACCTAAGCCGCAGATATAGGTCTTCTTTTGCATTTCGGGGGTAACGTCTTTGGTCTTATCGGAGATTTCCTTTAAGGAATCTTCATAATACTTGACGAGTTCTTCGGCCCTGGTGGATTTATTTAAGGCGGCTCCGATGTTACGGAGAGAGGCGAATAGTTTGGCGGTATTACCCATTGATAAAGTGATAACGGGAACGCCGACTTGGGTGGATAAGGCATCCGATTTATCCGCGTCTTCATATTCGGAGAAGATTAAATCAGGTTCGCAAGATAAGATCTTTTCGCCTTCGGCGGCTTGGGCGTTAGGTCCGCCGACGCCACAAGAAGGAAGAGTTTGGAAGGCTTCGGAATTGGCTAAGACATAAGGACGAGCTACGCCATCGAACATCTTGGGACGATTAGTTAACGATTCGTTATCGATGTCCTCGACGCCGGCAAGTAAGGAAGTTTCGCCAACGTAAGTAAATACGCGTAAGGCGCCAGCTCCGATACAGACGATTTTCTTATAGCTGCCGGGCAGGACTTTGACTTGCCTATTTACCGCATCGGTGACCGTCACTTCGGCCACGCTGGAAGATAGCCCGGTGGCTTTGGAAGACTCCGAGGAAGATAGACCGGTGGCATGGGGCTGCCCGCCGCAGGAAGCCAACAAAGCGGCAAGAGTTAATAGTAGGGGTGTTCTTTTCATCTTTTTTCTCCTTTGATAATGAATATAGAACCATCTTCGGTGTCGATTTTTGAGGCATTGACCCCGAAGGTTTCTTCAATGATTTCGGGAGTGAAGCCTTCTTTATCTTTCACTCCTAATGATTTCCCTTCCTTAAGGAAGAGAAAGGTATCTCCTAACCTATAGGCGAGGTTAAGGTCATGGACGGCAAGAAGGACCGTCTTCTTATATTCTTTAGCCAATATTTCAACGTATGAGGCGATTAATTCTTCGCCAGCGATATCCAAATTAGAGGTAGGTTCATCGAACACGATGATTTGGCTTTGCTGGGCGAGGGCTCTAGCGATGGCGATTTTTTGCCTTTCCCCGCCGGAAAGTTGGATAACGTTCCTATCTTTAAGATGGAGGAGATTAAGTTCCTCTAAGGTCTTAGTGACAACTTCATGATCGCTTTGTCCTGGAACGAAGGAGAAGTAGGGCAATCTTCCGAGCATCACCGTGTCATAGACCGAGGCCGGTTCGAAGGAAAGTATTTGAGGGACATAGGCGATTTTCTTGGCCCTTTCCCTAGGCTTAAATTCGTTTAAGGGTTTTTTATCGATAATGATATTGCCTTCTTTTAAGGGAAGTAATCCGCAGATGGATTTAAGCAAGGTGGATTTACCTGCCCCGTTAGGTCCGATTAAGATGCCGATTTTGCCTTCTTCCAAATGAAAATCGATATCCTTAAGGACGAGATTGGATTTCTTTTCATAACGCACGGAAAGGGAGGAGATTTTAATCATTGCTTATCTCCTTTCCTAGCGAATATCAAATATAGGAAGAAAGGCCCGCCTAATAAGGAAGTTATGGCCCCGATTGGCAAGACCGTACCATTACCGATTAACCTGGAAATCAGATCGGAGAATAAAAGCAATACCGAGCCAGCCATGATGGAAGCGGGGATTAATACCTTATGGTTATTGCCGATTATACGTTTCATGGCGTGGGGACAAATGATGCCAACAAAGCCGATGATGCCTAGATAGGAAACGACGACCGCGGTGATGAGGGAGGATAATAACAAGGAAACAAACCGTAATAGGCCAACTCGGATACCTAAGCTTTTGGCGACGTCTTCGCCACTAGCAAGGGCGTTATACCGCCATTGCAAGACAATGAATACTATGCAAGAAATAGCGACTACCCCTAGCATTATCCAATCGGTTTCATAGGTGGCTCTGCCTAAATCGCCAAAGGTCCAAATGATGGCCGCGGATAAACCAACGTCAGTCGCGAAGAATTGTAATAATGTCGTTAAAGCGGTCCAAACCGTACCTAAGGCAATGCCGGCGAGAACCACGATTTCGCTGGAGAAGGAACGGATCTTGCATAACCCTAGGACGATAAGGGTAGAAGCCATGGCAAAGATAAAAGCGATAGTGGAAGTGGCGAAGGGATTAGCCCCCACCGAATAGTTTGAAAGATTATTGCCTAAGGATAAGAAGCCCCCGGCAAATCCGATGATAGCCACATTGGCCCCAAACACGGCGGCATTAGATACGCCTAAAGTGGAAGGGGAGGCCATCGGATTCTTTAAGGTCGATTGCATGATTAACCCAGATACCGATAAGCCAGCCCCGGCGATAAGGGCCGCTAGTAGCCTAGGCAATCTGATTTGTTGGACGATTCTAACCGCGGAAGCCTTGCCTTGGCCAAATAAGGCCATGAATGATTCGGAGAAAGCCATATTGGAAGAACCGACCATTAGCCCCAAAAAGAAAAGGACCACAATCAGAACGGATAAGACCACGAATGTGATGGCGGTCTTGCGGGTGAGGTTTTTCCTTTTAGCGCGTGAAAAATCTTCCATGACGAGAGGATATTAGCAAAGGACCTAGGGAAATAAAACAAATATGCGGAAAATGTTCGGAAAACCTTCCTTTTAACGAACAAATTGTCTAGTATGATAAGCGTATGGATCGAAGACAAAAGAAAACTAGACTCGCCTTATATAAGGCTTTCCAAGCTTGCTTAGGCGAAAAAGACTATGCCGATATTTCGGTAGAAGACGTATTGGCGAAATCGGGGATATCCCGTTCGACTTTTTACGCCCATTTCAAATCTAAGGACGATCTTCGCGATTCGATAATGCGGAATATCTTCTCCCATGTCTTTTCCCATTCCTTAGAAGGGGAATCCAGCCACGATTTCTCCAAATCTTCGGTTTTGGATTACGAGCATTTATTCACCCATATCCTTTATCACCTCCGCGACGATAAGTCTTTGATTCGGGTTTTGCTTGCTTCTAGTTGCCGGCAAGCCATCATGGAAGAGATGAGGGCCGGGGTGGAGCCGCTTATCAAAAGATGCATCAAGGATCGGACCTTGGTGAAGCGGGGCGTACCCGATGAATTGGCCCTTTTGATGCTTCGCGAGGATTTCGTTGTTTCGGTTTCTTATTGGTTTGATCGGGGTTGTCTAGAATCCCCGGAGATAATGACCCATTATATCTTTGAGGCAAATAAGTAAACTATAGTTAACTTTTTCTTAGATCCCATCGAAGTTTTCCTTCCTTGTGTATACGGGCGCGCTTAGGTATAATGGCCCTAGAAACTGAATAATTTCTCTCAGTTTATCAGGAAAGGGTAAACATATGATTTACAAAGACGTAGTACACGTAGATCCGCCAAATTTCGACGAGATTAAAAAACGCGAGAAGAGGCCGATTATTTTAAAACTCGGTCAAAAGATCACCGACCGTAAGTTCCGTAAGATCAATTACGATGACCCGGAATATTATGGACTTGCCGCTTTCGTTTCCGATAAGGAAGCCGAAATCGGTTTGACCATGGAACTACGCCATGGCTACACCTTCGAGGAAATGAAGAAGAAAACCAAGAAGATGGGGATGTCGGACAAAGAACTCGAAGAGACTTTGTACCACATGGGCTATACCGGCATCATCGAATGGCATTACCGTAAAAACGAAGATGGAACCAGGACCAGATTATATGTCCTTCCCCGTTTCATCATGGGCAGCGCCGAATTTTCCAATATGCGCCGCGACCAAATCGAAAAGGCTCCGGAAATCGCCCGTTTCTTCGAACGCATGACCTTTGACCCCCTCAATGGCCTAACCGAAATGATCCCGCCCGGAGGCGCTGGCATCGGTATGCACGTCATCCCGGTCGAAAAAGCCATCGAGCATGAATCCACCGCGATCGATATCGAAAAGATCTCCTACTGGATTGATAAATACGAAGGCCACCTTGCCGCTTCCCCTTGCTCTTGCACCATGTGCGAAGAAGTCTTGGGCGTAGGCGGTGCCCGTGACGCCGAAGACTGGTGTCTCGCCGTTGGCGATATGGCCGACTATTGCGTCGAAACCCATAAAGCCCACTATATCGATAAGGAAGAATTCCTCCGCATCTGCAAGAAAGCCGAGGAAAATGGCTACGTCCACCAAATCACCAATAACGATGGCGCCGGCAAGATCATCGCCGTTTGTAACTGCGATCCCAAGGTTTGCCACGCCCTTCGCACCTCCCAATTATTCAATACCCCGAACCTTTCCCGTTCCGCCTACGTCGCCAAAGTCAAAAAGGAAAACTGCGTCGCCTGCGGACGCTGCGTCGAATATTGCCCTGCCGGTGCGGTTAGATTAGGTCAAAAGCTTTGTAAGAAAGATAAGACCGAAGTCGTCTATCCGAGGATGGAAGATCCCTTCGTCACCAAGTGGGGCAGGGAAAAATGGACCGAGGACTACAATAACGCCAACCGCGTCAACTGCTATCCTACCGGTACCGCTCCCTGTAAGTCGGCTTGCCCGGCCCACATCGCCATCCAAGGTTACCTCAAACTAGCCGCCCAAGGCCGCTACGAAGAAGCCCTTGCCTTAATCAAGAAGAATAACCCCTTCCCCGCCATTTGCGGACGCGTTTGCAATAAGAGATGCGAAGACGCCTGTACCCGTGGCACCATCGATAAGGCCATCGCCATCGATGCCGTTAAGAAGTTCTTAGCTGAACGCGATCTTGATCCCAAGACCCGTTATATCCCCGAAAAGGAAATCCCAGCCGCGGCCGAAAACTTCGAATTCCCCCAGAAGATCGCCATCATCGGCGCT
>CAMOQM010000022.1 GCA_946622925.1 uncultured Caryophanales bacterium
CCATTTCCGTACCGGAACCCCGTCAGCTCTACATCAAACCCTATTCCAGGGAAGACATTAAGACCATTGCCACCGCCATCAGCGCCGCTAACCTCGGCGTCAATCCTAACGTCGAAGCCGATGCCATCCGTATCATCGTTCCGGCGATGACTGAGGAAATCCGTAAGGATATCGCCAAAAAGGCCAAAGCCCAAGGCGAAGAGGCCAAGGTCGCCGTCCGTAACGTCAGACGCGACATCCTTTCCATGCTAAAGGAAGACGATTCGATGTCCGATGACTACAAGGAGACCGTCGAAAAAGACCTCCAAAAGGAAGTCGATAACGCCAATAAGGCCATCGAGGAAATCATTGCCGAGAAGACCAAAGAGGTCATGTCCATCTAAGAAGACAAAACTTTATTGATTAAGGCGGGGAGTTCTCGCCTTTTTCATTTAAATAGGCACGGGGTCGCTGCTTTTTCCATTTATGCTGACAGTGGAGTAAAGTTTTTCGCCTTGCCTAGGAAATCGTTATAAAAATAATCTATTTAGGGAGTATAATCTTAGCTATGGCTAAGGTTATTGATTTCAAATTAAGCAAAAAGCTTGACCACATCGCTTTTATCATGGATGGTAATGGCAGATGGGCAAAACTTAGGGGACTACCTAGGCATTTAGGACATAAAAAAGCCTGCGAGAAGATCCGGGGTATTTTCGAATGCTGCGACGATCTTGGGATCAAGGTTGTTTCCCTTTATGCCTTCTCCACCGAGAATTGGTCTCGTCCCCAAGATGAAATCGATCACTTAATGGATTACCTTGAAGAGTTCTTAGCCAGGGAACTTCCCGCCTTTATTTCTAGGGGAGCCAAACTTTTGATTTCCGGGGATTTATCTAGAATCCGTCCTAAGACCAGACAAGCCTGCTTGGATGCCGTAGAGAAAACCAAAGACGGCAAAGGAGCGATCCTCAATATCTGTTTGAATTATGGGGGCCGCGACGAAATCGTTAGGGCCGCCAGAAAACTAGCTAGAAGAGTCCAAGAAGGTGGGCTTGAAGTGGAGGATATCGACGAAAAGATGTTTGCCTCCGCCCTTTGGCATGACCTTCCCGACGTCGATTTGATGATCCGTACCTCGGGGGAATCTCGTTTATCGAATTACCTCTTATACCAACTTGCCTATGCCGAACTTCTCTTCACCCCGACCAAGTGGCCGGATTTTGACGAAGATAAGCTTATCGAATGCTTAAAGGAATATGAAGGCCGCAACCGCCGTTATGGAGGACTAACCAATGAGTAACGAACACACCCATGGCCCAGCCATCAATACCCTCGACGAAAAGAAAAAGAAATCGATGACCAACCGCATTGTGGTTGGCGTGATCCTCGCGGTTACCTGTATTCCCGCTTTGGTCGTCGGATCCTGGTTTTGGTTTGCCGTCGTCTCCGTTTTCTTTCTCTTCGCGGTTTATGAAATCCTTTCCTGCCGGGGCAAGAAATACCATTGGTTCATTTGGGGATTCACTTTCTTAATCACCATCGTCTATATGTATTGGTTCTTGGTTAAGAACAATATCTCCGAATATCTCTTCCTTAAGGATGCTGGGATTCCCGAGCAATGGTCTTGGGAATTAGAAAGATGGTATGCCGAACCGGCCTTATCCATTTATGCCGCCATCTCCGCCTTAGGGGTCTATTTCGTCATTTCCTTGGTGGATAAGGATTTTGATTTCTTCGACGTCCTTTATTTCTTCGCCATGACCATCTTGGTGGGGTTAGGCTTCCAGTGCATGCTGTTCCTCCGTTACCATCCATTTAACGTTAGCTATGGGGTGCCAGGGGCCAATCCTCCCGATTTGTTTAAGTATTGGCATTCCGCAATCTTATTTATCTTCGTGGTCATCGCTACCTTTGGTAATGACACCATGGCATATTTCACCGGGGTATTCTTCGGCAAACATAAGATGACCCCGCGGGTCTCTCCCAACAAGACCTGGGAAGGCTTCTTCGGAGGCTGGATCTTAGGGGGCGGTTTGGCATTGGCCTTTGCCTTGCTTTGCGATAATTTCGGATTCCCCATGCTACCTGGACTTCAGGTATTCGGGACTGCCGAATCCAAATGGTATGGCATTGTCATTCTTTCCTTTGGTTTGCCTTTAATCGGCATGGTTGGCGATTTGACCTTCTCCTTAATCAAACGTTATCTTGGAGTTAAGGATTATGGGAAATTATTGGGCGCCCACGGCGGAGTCCTCGATAGAGTCGATTCTTTAATCTTCTGCTCAATCCTTTGCTCGATACTAGTAGTTGTCTTAGAGAAGGGCTGGAGGTTCTTCGCATGAAGCGAATTATCTTATTAGGGGCCAGTGGTTCCATTGGGACCCAAACCCTCGACATCATAGAGAAACGGAGTAGCGAATTCACCTTGGTGGGTTTTTCGGTTGGTTACCAAGCCGATATGGCCGAGGTCATCTATGCCCGTTTCCCAAGCGTCCAAGCCGTTTGCCTCCGCCAGGAAATCGATGCGATCGAATTTAAGGATAAACACGAAAACCTCTCCGTCCTTTATGGGGATTCCGGGCTTTTGGATTTAATCAAGGAAACCGAAGCCGATATGGTGGTCAATGCCCTCGTTGGCTTTGTCGGATTAGTCCCAACCATCACCGCCTTGAAACTTAACCGCGAAGTCGCCACCGCGAATAAAGAATCTTTGGTCGTTGGTGGAAAGCTCGTCAACGATTTGCTTGATCAAGGACATGGCAAACTCTACCCAATCGATTCCGAACACGTGGCCATCGCTAAGCTACTTGCCGAAGCCAAGGAGAAGAAAATCGATAAGATCCTTATCACCGGGTCGGGTGGAGCTTTGCGTAACGTCCCACTTGAAGAGCTTCCTAATGCCACTCCAGAGATGGCTTTGGCCCATCCTAACTGGAAGATGGGTAAGAAAATCACCATCGATTGCGCGACCATGATGAATAAGGGATTCGAACTTATCGAGGCCTGCGTTTTGTTCCGCCGCCCGATGGAGGATTTCGAAATCTTGATGCACGATGAGTCCATGGTCCATAGCGCGATTAGATATCGTAATCACCGTTATCTTTGCGATATCTCCGTTCCCGATATGCATGGTCCGATCGAATATGCTTTGGAAGAAGGCAAAGGCAAATACGAGATCAAACGGGTAAGATCATTAAAGAAACTTAAGAAATTCCATTTCCATGATTTCGACCCAAAACGTTATCCTAGCGTCGAAATCTGCAAGAAGGCTTATGAAAAAGGCGGGAATGCCCCGGCTATTTTGAACGCCTCCAATGAAGTGGCGGTGGAAGCTTTCCTAAATTACGAAATCGCCTTCACCGAAATCCCTTATTACGTGGAAAAGGCCTTAAAGCGGATCCCTTTTGTGGAAAACCCGACGCTTGAAGACCTCCTTTTCACCGATTCCATGACTCGTGGCTATACCCGGGAGAGAATTAATTTGGATAAACGTTAATGTGGTACGAAGTCTTCCTCGACATCCTTATCGTGGTAGTGATGCTCGCCGTTTTGGTGGCTCTCCACGAAGCCGGTCACCTTGGCATGGCCAAACTTTTCAAAGTCTATTGTTTTGAATATTCGGTGGGCTTTGGACCGAAGCTGCTCAAGGTCAAACGTAAAAACGGGGAGACTTATTTTTCCCTTAGGGCCATTCCCTTTGGCGGCTATGTCTCGATGTATGGAGAAGCCGGAGCTGTTCCCGAAGGTTTTGAAGAGCCACCCGTCGAAAGATCGCTTGAATCTATCGCAAAATGGAAGAAATGCTTGATCCTCGTCGCCGGGGTAACCGTCAACTTCATCGTTGGTATGGTTTTAATCTATATCGGCGATGCGGCTTTCCCGATGTATTATTACGCCCATGCGGCAATCGCCGATAATTCATCGACCACCTCTAATGTTATTTCGGTAACTACCGATCCAGTCTTTGGCAGCGCCGCTTTGTCCTATTTCGAAGATAACAAAGAAGTCGGTTATGAGACTAAGGATTACTTCTTGCATTTGCCAGTGGCCACTCTCGATGGCAACACCTTCCCCATCTTAGATAGCGACGTCCATTTCATGATTAAAGACGGGGATATTTACAAACCAGGAGAAGGTCATTATGTCGCCGTCTATTCGCCTTCTTCCTTAGTTAACGAACATACCCTAGCTTCTTCTATTGCCCTTTATCCGGTTTCAGAAGACCCCGTTCCCCAAAGCCTCAAAGAACTCGGCGTTAATTACTTGCCTAAGTATATCGATGCGGATAAGAAATCGACCAAGGTCAATACCTCGTTATATGCCGATGGGGATTATATCGATTTAAATCTCACCTTCATCCCTTTACAAAAAGGCCATAGCGAAGATAAAAACTACGCCAAAACGCAATATGAAGGCCATCGCTTAGAGGTTAATAACACGCCTATCGCTAGGTTTACCATCGGCAATAAGGCCTTCCAGAATAACGAGATTAAGTTAGGGGTCATTTCCCATCATTACACCTTCGCCGAAAGCTGGGGGGCGTGGGCTAGTGACTTCAAGACCGCCTGCGGGGCGATTGGACAAGGACTCGTCAGTTTATTCCAGCCAGGCGGCTTCCAAAACCTCTCGGGTATCGTCGGTATCACGGCCGCCATGCCCCAGATTAGGGCCAGTGGGGGAGCGAGGATGGTCTTCTTCTTCTCGGGTTTGATTTCCATTAACTTGGCTTTCTTCAACTTATTGCCCTTCCCTGGGCTTGATGGTTGGCAACTCGCCGTCACCATCATCGAAGGGGTCAGCAAAAAGAAAGTCCCCGAAAAAGCCAAATCCATTATGTCCATCATTGGCCTAGTCCTGCTTATGGGCTTAGCCGGGGCGGTATTAATCAAAGACGTAGTCGCCTTATTCATTCGTTAAAGAAAGGAGAAAAGCATGCAAGATAAAATGAGACGCTTCCTCCTTTCGATTGGAATCGAGGATCCGGAAAGTTACGATTTAGATTTCATTTTGGTGGGTAGGGCCCCTTCCCAAAGGGAGAGGGTGGATATGGCTATTTCCAAAGCTAATCCTTGGAATTATGTTGAACTCGACCGTTTCGTCTTGGCCTTAAGCAATATCCATTATCCCTATTCGATGCGGTTTTCTTATTCCAAACAACCAAGTTTCGATGATGTTAAGAATCTCTTTTGCGATTGGCATTTAGGCCATTATAACTGCTTAAGCGAGGCCACTTTCCTTTGCCCCGAACCTAACGTATTCGAACTTAGATATCCTTCCTTGTCTTCCCAAGAAGAAGGCATGCTTAAGGAAGGGGAGTTCTCCTCTTTGCTCCATTTCCTTAATTATCCATTCGTCCTGCGGTCTTCTTTGAATATCGAAGAAAAGATCGCTGAGCCGGTTGAAGAAGCGATTGAAAAAGAAGAAGCGGTAGAGGAAGTCCTTACCGGAGGAGCCCCAATCGAAGTATCTATTGCTTCCGAAGAAGAGCCTAAAGATGAAGATTCCAAATATGATGGGGAAGAAGAAATCGCCAAGGATAGGGAAAAAGCCTATGCCGATGCGACCAAGGAACTAATCTCCCAAGCCGAACTTAACTTCCGCATCATGGAAGAGGAAAGGAAGGCCAAACGGGTCTGGACCAAAGGCGACTATAAGCCTTGCGATAGCATCGATGACCTTTCCGTGCTTGAAGATTGTAACGTCGATTTCTGCGGACTAGTTTTCTCTAATGACGTTAGGAACGCCCGAACTGGCAAAAAGATCGCTAGCATCGGGATCGCCGATAACGATAACGCCATTACGGTGCGCGCCTTTGAGAACAAGCGTCTGACCGGAGCCGATTTGGAAAAACTTAAAAAAGGCGATTATCTCAGGATCAGAGGCGCCATCGACCACGATAAATACAATGGCCAAAAGATGATAGTGGCCCATTTCTTGGATTTGTTACCGCCTCCCAAGATGCGGGAAGATAACGAACCCGAAAAACGCGTCGAACTCCATCTCCATACCAAGATGTCGGTCATGGATGCGGTTACCGATTTCGCATCCTATTATGATTTGGCCGTCAATATGGGTATGGAAGCCATCGCCCTAACCGACCATGGCGTCGTCCAGAATTTCCCGGCCGCCCAAGCCGCAAGGGAGGGATGGGTGAAGAAGCTTGAAGGGAAAGAGCAAAAAGCCCCGAAAGTCATCTATGGCTGCGAACTTTATATGTTCGATCTAAAGCAGAAATATATCCAAAACCCCTGCAATACTCCCCTCACCCAAGCTAGATATTGCGTATTCGATACCGAAACAACCGGACTTTCCGCCCGTTACGATAGGCTCGTCGAATTCGGTGGTGTCGTCGTAGAAAAAGGCAGGGTCATCGCTAGATTTGACACCCTGATTAACCCCGAGATCGATTTAAGCTACGCTAAAGAAGCTTTATCCATTAACAAAATCGATCCTTCCGAACTACTTAAAGCCCCAACCTTCCACGAGGTCTTGCCTAAGATCATGGAGTTCCTTGGAGACAATATCTTAGTCGCCCATAACGCGATGTTTGATATTGGCTTCCTTAACGCCGCTTTGTCTAGGGAAGGCTTACCCCCCATTGCTAATCCGGTCATCGATACCATTCCTATTTCCCACTATTTGTTCCCCGAAGCCGGTAGACATAGCGAAGGTTACTTCCTAAAGAATTTGGGATTGAGCATCTATAACGAAGCCGATGCCCACCGCGCCGATTACGACGCCGAAAAGCTTAACGATGGTTGGCAAGAAGCCATCATCCGTTTGGATAAGGCCCGGCCTGGCATCACCCATGCCCAACTAGACGAACTAATGGTGCCTAGAGGCAACCGCGAACTTGACGATGAAGCCACCTTCAAGAAGAAGGAAGAACTTTTCAATTCCTTCTGCCATCACTTAAGGGAATATCACGTCACCGCCTTGGTCAAAAACCAGCAAGGCTTAAAAGATTTATACAAGATCGTTACCGAAGGGCATACGACTTATCTTTATTCCTCGATGCCGAAGACCCCGCGTTCTTTGCTTAACCAATATAGGGAAAACCTCCTCATCGGTTCGGCTTGTTTTAATGGCGAGATCTTCGAAATGGCTTTGACCCGGAATCTTGAAGCCACGGCCGAAGCCATGAAATTCTATGATTTCATCGAAATCCAGCCGATTGAGAACTATTCCTATTTGCTTAATATGGGCCGCGTCCAAAGCAAGGAACACTTAATCGAGGTCTTAAAAGACATCATCGCCGCGGCTAATCTAGCGGGTAAGAAAGTGGTGGCCACCGGCGACGTCCATTACCGTGATCCCGAAGATAAAATCATCCGTGACGTTTATATCTACGCCAAAGCCAAGGGTGGTGGAGCCCATCCCTTAAATCCGCCCGCCAGGAGCAGACGCCCGGTATTCGCTAACCCCGACCAACACTTTAGAAGCACCCGGGAAATGCTAGATTCTTTCGAAGCCTGGCTTCCTAAAGAGCTTGCCTATGAAATCGTCGTCACCAATTCCCGTTATATTGCCTCGCTAACTGAGGAGAATATCATCCCCGTTTCCGATAATCTATTCGCCCCTAACGAAAACCTTCCCCATAGTGACCTTAAGATCCGCGAGCTTTGCGAAGGCCATTTCCATGAAAGGTATGATTACACTTTCGACGATGACCCGATGGTTAAGCAAAACGTCGAAAAGGTGTGGGGACGTCTGCAAAGGGAACTCGATGGTATCATCGGTAACGGCTATGCGGTTACCTATTACATCGCTTACCGTTTGATTAAATTAGCTAATGATGAGCCGGAGCACTATATCGTCGGTAGCCGTGGTTCGGTTGGCTCTTCTTTTGCCGCCACCATGGCCGATATCACCGAGGTCAATCCCCTTCCCGCCCATTATCATTGCCCCCATTGTCATTATTTAGAATTCGCCGATTCGGTCCGGTTTAAATCCGGCTTTGATTTGCCGGATAAAACCTGCCCCAAATGTGGCACCTTAATCCATGGTCAAGGGCAGAACATCCCCTTTGAAACCTTCTTAGGCTTCAATGCCGATAAGGTTCCGGATATCGACTTAAACTTCGAAGAAGATTCGCAGCATAAGGCCCATAACTACACCAAGATGCTATTAGGTGAGAAAAACGTCTTCCGGGCTGGGACCATTGAAAAGGTTGCCGAGAAGACGGCCTTCGGTTTCGTCCGTGGCTATTTCGAGGCCATCGGCAAAAATCCCGATGAGATGAATAGCAATTATATTGCTTATCTAGCTTCAAGATGCGAAGGCGTAAAACGGACTACCGGTCAACATCCGGGTGGCATCGTCGTTATTCCTTCGAATATGTCGGTTTTCGATTTCACCGCGGTCCAGCACCCCGCCGACGACTTGGAATCTGAATGGCTCACCACCCATTATGACTTCCGTTCGATGCACGATGAGGTTTTAAAACTCGATATCTTAGGCCACGTCGATCCGATGGCTATGCGTTATTACCGTGACTTAACCGGCGTCAATATCAGTGATATCCCGATGAACGATATTCGGGTCTTATCCTTATTTACTTCCGAGAAGGAACTTAACCTTTCTAAAAACTTCCTAGGTCAAAAAACCGGGGCTTTAGCTTTGCCAGAATTTGGTACGGCCACCTGCCAAAGGATGCTTGATACCGCCGCCCCGACTTGCTTTAACGACCTCCTTATCATCTCTGGCTTAGCCCATGGTACGAACGTGTGGTCGGGCAACGCCGAAGATTTAGTCAAGTCCGGCAAGTCTTTAAATGACGTCATCGGATGCCGTGACGATATCATGACCTACCTTATTTCGATGGGGCTAGATCCTTCGATGGCTTTCCGCATCATGGAAGACGTAAGAAAAGGTAGGGGTCTAAAACCGGACTATGAAAAGGCCATGATCGCCAATAAGGTTCCCGATTACTATATCGAATCCTGCAAGAAGATCGCTTATCTATTCCCCCGTGGCCACGCGACCGCCTACGTCATGATGGCGGTGAGGGTCGCTTACTTCAAACTTTATTATCCTTTGGAGTTCTATGCCGTCTTCTTCTCCATTAGAAGCGACGCTTGGGACATTAAGACCATGATTAAGGGCCAAGAAGCGGTGGAAGCTAGGATCACCGAGTGGCGGGCTAGACAAAACGATCGGACCAATCCCTTATCCAATAAGGAAGCCTCGGCTTTAGATACTTTGCTCGTCGCCTGCGAGATGATTGAAAGAGGCTATCATTTCGAAAACATCGATCTTTATCGTTCCGACGCCAAGATGTTCGTCGTCGATCATGAGAAGAAGGCTTTGATTCCTCCCTTTGTGGTTATCGATGGCTTAGGTTTATCCGCGGCCAATTCAATCGTGGAAGCTAGGGACCAGCTCGATTCTAATGGCAATCCCAAGCCTTTCCTTTCCAAAGAGGATTTGATGGCCAGGGCCAGCAAGATGAATGGTTCTAACCTCAAGGCCCTCGAAGAGTTCGGGGTTTTGGATGGACTAGGGGAGACAAATCAAATATCGCTATTTGAATTCCTATGATGGTAAGTATATAATCCTCTTCGCGGCTAAAGCCGTATCGGGACGTAGCACAGTTTGGTAGTGCGCTTGGTTCGGGACCAAGAGGTCGCGGGTTCAACTCCCGCCGTTCCGACCACTTGTGCGCTCGTAGCTCAGCTGGATAGAGCACTTCCCTCCTAAGGAAGGGGTCGTACGTTCGAGTCGTATCGAGCGCGCCACAATGTATAGATCCCTATTGAAAAATAGGGTTTTATTTTTTATTATAAAGTTGTCAAAAGGGCAACCTCTTGATAGATATGGTCTGAGGGTAAGACCTTAAAAAGAAATCCCAAACGAAGATATGGTCTGAGGGTAAGACCTTAAAAAGAAATCCCAAACGAATTTGCTTGGTTATTCCAAGCTTTTCTTATCTTTATGGCCAAACTTGTAGAACTAAGAAAATTGTCTGGAGAGTTTTATAAGGCTTATCCTCATGATGATTACCCAGAATTGGAATCAAAGCTAGGCAGGCCTTATGTTGTTTTGCTGGTTGAAATAAATAACATCAAGTTCGCGATTCCTTTAAGAACGAATATACGTCATGCATTTTGCTATAAATTCAGAACATCCGATCGAAAAACAGAATCATCAACTGGTATCGATTTTAGTAAAGCAGTAGTGATCTCCAAAGATTCTTATTTGGGCGAAGAAACTGACATTAATGATAAAGAGTACCTTGAACTACAAGAGAAAGCGTTTTTCATTATCAATAAATTTAAGAAATATATAAATGACTACATAGCTTTTAAAAAGCATGGCGGAAATAAGTATGTGGCTAGAAGATATATGTTTTCTACTCTGAAATATTTCGATGAATTTTTGTTAAATGAATCCGACTGTTAACTCAGAAGCAAAAAGAAGCGTTAATTCAATTACAAATTGCTCTGATACAAATCAGATTTTTGTACTCCATTGATCTAATTGTTCAACTTGAATTTACATACACGTTATCCAAATGCAACCGATAATTGCTTATTTCAAAGTAGA
>CAMOQM010000023.1 GCA_946622925.1 uncultured Caryophanales bacterium
GCCGGTTCACCGATGCCGATGCGGATACGTTTGAAATCTTCGCTTCCGAGATGGAGGATGATGTTCTTCATGCCATTATGAGAGCCCGAAGAACCGGCTCCGCGGAGTCGGATTTTTCCTTCGGGAAGGGCCATATCGTCATAGACGATAACCACATCATCTAAATCTATTTTGTAATAATCGAAAGCCTCCCTGACGGATTCTCCGGAAAGGTTCATGAAAGTCGTGGGTTTAAGTAACATAAAAGGTTCCGGGAACCTAGCATCTTTGACAATCGCGTATTGGCCTTTAAAACCATCGCGGTCAATATCAACGGAAAGCATCTCGGCGAATTCGTCGAGAACCATGAAACCCATATTATGACGGGTTCCTTCGTATTGCTTTCCCGGATTGCCAAGACCAACGATCAATTTCATTTTAGGCCTCCGCGATAGGAGTGGCGGCAATCGCGTCTAATTTATGGATGACCGAAACGATTTTATCGATGCCAGGTTGGTCATGAACGATGATTGGGGTGTCCCTAAGTTGGGCGATGGCGGCTTGGGAGGCATCGGGGTTTTCCTTGGCCTGCATTATCGCAATCGTCCGATTCATGAGCATGCGATGGACAAAACCGAGTTTGTTAAAGTCGAAAGAACCCCGTAATTGGTAGTAACGGACGTGGTAAAGGTCGAGGATGTTGGTGGAAATAAGTTCTTTCCTCATTTCGGGGCTGACGATGGACATGCCAACGGAGAAAATGATGATGTTCTTGTCTTTCATATCCTCGTAATAACGGAGGAATTCATCGAGCCCTTGGATCTTGTTAGCCATGACCCAGCCTCCGAAAACGATGGTGTCATAATCCTTGATCATCTTCGGCTTGAATTTCGGGGCAGGGAGAAGGTCGGCATGGGTCGCCATGGCGATTTCTTCGGCATATTTTTTGGTATTGCCGGTTTTGGAAAAATATAAAACTAATGTTCGCATGGCGAAAGAATAGCACAATCTTCCGCTAAAAGTATGAATGTTTTATACTTTTCACCGTTATGAATGCGAAAAAATGGTTTACTGATTTTGCCAAAGGTACGGCTTTGGGCACCGGCATCTTGCCCGGAATCTCGGTTGGTACGGTTGGCTTTATCGTCAATATCTACAACAAATTAATCGATGCTTTGGCGGGGTTAAAGTCCAAAGCCACCTTCAAAAAGGCGGTCGTGACCCTTATTCCCATCGCCTTTGGAACATTGTTATCAGCCTTCTTGCTCCTTTTGTTCTGGAAAAAGGTCGCTTATGAACATTTCCCCTTCATCGCCATCGCGGTTTTGGCGGGATTTGTCATCGGCGGCATCCCCGTGATGTATAAAGAGCTCAAAGGTTCACCTATAACTGGCAAAGATATCTTAAGGATGGTCCTAGGCTTTGTTATCGCCGCCGGAATCGGAATCGTCACCTTCCTAGCGGCCGCCGGCATCATCCATATCGACTTATCTTTCTACGAAAAATTCGCTAATCCCTTTGCTTCGCCATGGATCTATTTGGTCGTTTTATTAGTGGGCTTTGTGGCCGCGGTTGCTTGCTTAATCCCCGGCATTTCAGGATCGATGGTCCTTTTCATCTTCAATCTCTATAACCCGGTCGTCACTATCTTCTTCTCAGGAAGGGACGCCCAAGGCAACATCTATCCCTATCAAGCTTCCATCTTCGAAAGCAAAGAAAATCTCGGGGCCAGATTGCTGATAGTTTTGGTCTTGCTCATTGGAATGGTTGTCGGTTTCATCTTGGCCTCGGTCACCATGAAAAAGCTTCTATCCGAACATCGTCGTGGAACCTTTGGCTGCGTCCTTGGCTTCGTCCAAGGATCGGTGGTTTCAATGTTTGTGAATAACGAAATGTACCATTGCTACACTAACCCATCCACCAACCAGTGGTGGCAGTTCCTTATCGGGGCTATCTTGTGCTTAGCCACCATGGCCTTGACCTATTATTTGATTAGGAAGGCTAACGCCCGCCAAATCCAAGAAGGGGAATAAAATGCCAAGGACCCCAGACCAATATCAGGAAATGAAGCTTCGTAGACGGAGCCAGATGTTAAACGTCGGCCTCCGTCTTTTCGCCACCCTTGGCTATGATGGGGTCAAGACCGATATGGTCACCAAGGCTTTACGTTGTTCCCATGGTTTGTTCTTCCACTATTTCGAAAACAAAGAGGATTTCTTCCTTTGCGTTTGGAACGAATTGGTGCTGCCTTATCCAGGCCTACCTAATTATTCATCCTGCCTGAATCTAGGTGGCGTGGAAGGCCTTAAATCTTTGTGCGATTACTACGCAAAAAGCGGCAAATTAGATGCAAAAAGCCTGCAAAAACTTAAGATTTACACACTTTTCCCATTAAACGAAGAAGTTAATAAAACCTTCGCCAAAAAGATGAAAGGCCACTCTTTCCAGGCCACCTTATCGACCTTATTAAAACAAGGGCAAGCCCAAGGAAAAGTGGTGGCTGGGCCAGTAAATGAAATCGTAAGAGCCGCCTTAACCTTATTCGAAAAACTCTTAAACGAGCCGACTTCCTTATCCTCCGACTTAATCTATAACCTTCTCACCAAAGGCCTTTAATATTGCCTAGGTGCATACCCGTTGCGGGCACGCAAGCAATGCTTTAGAATTTGCCTATGCTCAAGCTGCTTCGCAACCTAAAAGACATCTGGTATCTCGTGCTCATCGCCGCCATACTCATCGGCTTAGATTGCTTTTTCGGTCTCTCTTTGCCTAACCTCATGTCGCGGATTGCCGGCATCATGCAAAACCCCAATGGCTATTTCCTTCGTTGGCAAGGTTTGTTCCCTTTCTTTGGCGTTGAATTCATCGCCCCAACCAAGGACCCGATGACCGATACCCTCATCATCGGCGGGATAATGCTTATCTATTCTTTATTAGCGATTTCCTGTGCTTTTGCCTCTTCTATCATCGTTAGCCATATCGGCGCCCACTTCGGCAAAGCGGTCAGGCATGCGGTTTTCCAGAAAGTCATCAATTTATCCATCGACCAATACACCGAATTCGGAACGGCCTCGTTGATTACCAGGACCACCAATGACATCGAACAATGTCAAACCACCGTCCAGATGTCCATGCGTATGATGGTTAGGGCCCCGCTCACTTTGATAATCGCGGTCGTTATGATTCTAACTAAAGATCCAAGAATCGCCTTGGTTTTAGCAGTCTCTATCCCCGTTTCCATCGTTATCATCGGCATTTTATTTGCCTTTGCCGTGCCTTTCTTCTCTAAGATGCAAACCTTATTCGATAAGGTAACCATGGTGCTCCGCGAATCTCTTACCGGGGTTAGGGTCATCCGCGCCTTTGGCCAAGAAGAAAAAGAATTAAACCGCTTTAACGAAGTCAGCGGACTGGCCCAAAAGACCGTGGTTAGATTTGCTAGGATCATGTCTTTTGGCACCCCGCTTATCGATATTGCCTTTAACATCACTTATTTGGCCATCTATTTCATGGGTTACAAACTCATGGAAGGGCAAACCATGGCCGCGATGGCCGATTACACCAACATCTTGGCCTCGGCCGAATACGCGATGGACGTAATGTTTGCCTTTATGATGTTTGCTGGACTCCTTATCATGTGGCCGCGTGCTTCGGTCTGCGCTAAACGTATTAACGCCGTCTTAGAAAAGACCCCAACCGTACCCGAACCGGAAAATCCCAAGCAAATCGAAAAACGCGAAGGCGTCATCGAATTCAAAGACGTCACCTTCACTTTCCCCGATGGCGAACTTCCCGCCCTCTCCCATATCAGTTTCAAAACCAAGCCGGGTTCGACCACCGCGATCGTCGGTTCGACGGGTTCTGGCAAATCCTCATTAATCAGATTAATCCCAAGACTATATGACGTCACCAAAGGTGAAATCCTCGTCGATGGAGTTAACGTCAAAGATTTGTCCAAGCAAGACCTTCGTTCTAGAATCGGATTCGTTCCCCAGCAAGCTTTGCTATTTAAAGGCACCATCCGTTCCAATATGGTTTTCGGCTCGCCAGAAGCCACCGAAGAAAGGATACACGAAGCTCTTAAAGTCGCCCAAGCCACCCACTTCGTTTCCAAAAAGGAAAACGGCCTCGATAGTGAGGTCGAACAAGGTGGCAAAAACTTCTCCGGCGGACAAAAACAACGCCTTTGCATCGCGAGGGCCTTGGTTAGAGATGCCGAAATCTATATCTTCGACGATTCTTTCTCCGCCCTCGACTTTAAAACCGACACCAAATTACGCGCGGCTTTAAAGGAATACACCAAAAACTCCTCGGTCATCATCGTCGCCCAGCGCGTGTCGACCGTCTTAGATGCCGATAACATCATCGTTTTAAACGCCGGCGAAGTCGTAGGCCAAGGCAAACACGCCGAGTTACTAGAAAATTGCGAAGTCTATCGCGAAATCGTCTATTCGCAACTTGACCAAGAAGAAATCGAAAAGACCATCGCCTTAAGCCGCAAGCTTGTCAAGGAAGGGGGTAACGCCTAATGCCACCGCGTCCTGACAAATCATATTCCAAACCCAAGAACTTCAAGGGCACCGTCGCTAGGATGATCGGCGATTTCAGGACCCAGAAATGGACCTTGCTTTTCGTTGTGATAATCACCATGGGAGCCGGGGTCATCTCGGTAATCAACCCGATACTTTTAGGCGACGCCATCAATGGATTAGCCACCAATTTATCCATTAACCCAACCACCGGACTAATCGAAGTCGATTGGCCTTCCGTCTATAAAGCCTTTGGCTTAATGCTAGGTTTATACTCGGCTACCGCATTACTAGTCTGGCTAGCCTCCTTCATCGTCGAGAAGGTCATCGCCGTTTGGGTTTATCAGCAAAGAGAAAAGGTTAAGAAGAAATTAGATAAGTTGCCCCTAAAATATTTCGATAGCCACCAAACCGGCGAAATCTTATCTAGAGGCACTAACGATATCGATAATATCGGGCGTAACTTTGCTAACGTCTGCACCTCCGTCACCAACGCCATCACCGTCTTAATCGGCGGCACGATCGCCATGTTTGTGACCAATTGGCTCCTCTCCTTAGTGGTTTTGGCGACCTTCCCGGTCACGATCTTCATCGTCATTTTGCTCGCCACTAAATCAAGGAAACAATTTAAGGCCTACCGCAAAAAATATGGCGAGCTCGAATCCATCATCGAAGAAGATTATTCCGGCTACATGGTAGTTAAGCTTTTCGGACAAGAAGACAACTCCATCAATAAATTCGACGCGGTCAACGAGGAAATGACCGAGGCCGATAGAAAGTCCCAATGGATTTCCGGCTTTATCTTCCCCACGATGCGCTTTGTCTATAACTTAGGCTTTGTGGCGGTTTCGGTGGTCTCCGGACTTAGCGATGGAGCCCAAATCGGTGATTTGGTTACCTTTATCATTTTCCTTAACCTCCTCCAATCTCCCTTCCAGCAACTTGGTCAAATGGTCGCCACCATCGAATCGATGGCCGCGGCCGGGGAAAGGACCTATGCCTTGCTTGATGAAAAGGAGCAAGACCCCGATCCCATAGACGCCATCGTGGACGTCGAGGACGTTAAGGGTCAAATCGATTTCGACCACGTCGCTTTCTCCTATAACGAAAACAAACGTTTATTCACCGATATAACCTTCTCGATCCACCCAGGGGAAATGGCCGCTATCGTCGGTCCGACCGGGGCGGGCAAAACTACCATCGTTAACCTTTTGATGCGCTTCTACGAAGTAGATTCGGGCGCTATCTACCTTGATGGCAAAGATATCCGCGACTATTCTAGGGCCGCTTTACGCGGACTAGTCGGCATGGTTTTGCAAGACACCTGGCTCTTCTCTGGTTCAATCGCGGAAAACATCCGTTATGGTAGGAAAGATGCGACCGATGAAGAAGTCATCGCCGCCGCTAAAGCTGCTCACGCCCACCATTTCATCAAGACCTTGCCCGGTGGCTATGATTTCGTTTTAAACGAAGATGGCACCAATATCTCGCAGGGCCAGCGTCAATTAATCACCATCGCTAGGGCCTTGGTATCCAAACCCAAAATCATGATCCTCGACGAAGCCACATCAAGCGTCGATACCCGTACCGAAAAGGCGATTCAAGATGCCATGGAACAATCCATGAAAAACCGCACGTCCTTCGTAATCGCTCACCGTTTATCCACGATTAAAAACGCCAAGACGATTCTAGTCATGAATAAAGGTGATATCGTCGAAATGGGCACCCACGAGGAGCTACTAGCCAAAGGCGGTTTCTACGCCGACTTATATAATTCCCAATTCTTGGGCAATAACCCAATGGGCAAAGAAAACGAGCACGTTGAGTCCTAATTACTTGGACGAGAATTCGTAAAGATAGGAATAAACGCCTTTCAGTGAGGGATATAGCTTACGATAGGCGTTTTTAAATAGTTCATCGTAAATCTTATGGGCTTCGGGATTGGGTTCGAACCTAGAAGTGACCCTAACCATGTTTTTGACGGCCTCTTCGGCGGAAGCATAGACCCCTAAGGACAAGAAGGTGCCGATAGCCGCGCCTAAAGAAGAGGTTTCATTGGTTTGAACCCTTTCGACCGGTAATCCGAAGATATCGGCGAATATCTGGCAGATTTCATCGCTACTAGCGCCGCCGCCAGAAATACGGATGGCTTGGAAGCTATGCTTAATCTTCTTTTGGAAATATTCGCCAGCCTGCCTTAATTCAAAGGCAATGCCTTCGATCATGGCTTTATAGACGTGAAGCCTGGTCGTGCCTTCAAAGAAGCCGGTCATTGAACCTCTAACCAAAGGATGTTCAAGGGGTGAGCCCCAATAAGGTTGGATGACTAAACCTTCGCTTCCGGGCGGGATATCGAAAAGTTTCTTATTGAATTCGCCAGGATCAGTTTCATCGACGATAAGGTCTTCGATTTGCTTGGCCCCGAATTCTTTTAAGAACCAATTGATAAGCCAGAAGCCACGGTAAATTTGGACATCCATGTTATAGACGTCTTTCTGGACGGAAGGATAAGCCGGGAAGAAAGGGGCGGGTGGGGTATATTTCTTAACCGTCGTCTCAATGGTGCAGGCCGTACCCAAACTAATCGCGGCCAAAGAATCGTCATAAACCCCCGAACCAAGGGTTTCGCAGGATTTGTCGCTGCCCCCGGCAAATAAGGGTAAGCCCTCAGGCAAACCGGTTTGATCGGAGCCTTCTTTGGAGATCTTACCAAGCAATCCTTGGGTATCGACGAGTTCGCAAAGCTGGTCTTTCCTTAAGGAAAAGATTTGACCTTGGAGGTGTTTGGGTGGGTTTTTATACCATTGTTTCTTCTTATAATCCAAGGGGTAATGGCCGGTAAAATCGGAAGGCGAATCCTTTAACTCGCCCGTTAAACGCATAACGAAATAAGTGGAGACCGAAACGTATTTGGCAATCTTTTTGAAATTCTCGGGTTCGTTTTCCTTGATCCAGTTAGCCATGGTGCGACGTCTATTCATATTGATGACGTCGGTTTTGCCAACTAGGCGGAAAAGGGCTCTAGGAATTAGGGGCAAGGGTTCTTTGCATTTAGCCAAACGCTGGTCTAGCCACAAGATCATCGGACGGATAACTTTGTTATCTTTATCTAGTAAGACCGCCGAATCGCGGAAACAATCTAGTTCGATACCTTTAACCCTGGATACCAAATCCGAATGGTCCCTAACTAGGCTATTGGTGCATTCACAAAGGCATCTCCAATAATAATCCGGATCCATTTCGGCATAGCCGGGTTTGCTCCGATAATAAGGTGGTTCATATACCTTCTTCGCCATGGCAAGGCAATTCCCGGAAGGGTCGAAAATCGAGGCACGGACCGATTGGGTGCCAAAGTCAAAGGTCAAAGCTAATGGAGCGTCTTTCATGGATATAGTTTAGCAAAGGCGGCCCATAATGGCGCATTTTTATGTCAAAAAGGCGTTCCAATATGGAATAAAGGCGGCTTGTTTGCTTAAAGGTGTTTCGTTTTCGCGCCTCCGCGTATAAAATAGAGCGCAGGTAAAATTATGATTATTACACGTGCTCCATTCCGCGTTTCATTCGCCGGTGGGGGAAGCGATATCCCCTCCTTTTACGAGACATATGGCGGCTGCGTCTTATCGACCAGCATCCGCAAATACGTCTATCTGACCATCAATAAGGCCTTTAACAAAGACACCATCACTTTGAAATATTCCCAAACCGAAGTGGTGGATGATCCCAACAAGATCCAACATCGTATCTTCCGTCAGACCTTAAAGGACTTTGGAACCAAAGGCATCGAGATCACCTCCATGGCCGATATTCCAGCCGGAACGGGCTTAGGTTCTTCCTCTTCCTTTACGGTAGCTTTGCTAAAGCTCCTTTATGCCTATAACGAGAAATCCGTTTCGGCTTATAAGGTCGCTAAGGAAGCCTGCGATATCGAAATCAACCAGCTAGGCAACCCAATTGGCAAGCAAGACCAATTCGCCGCGGCTTTCGGGGGTCTTCGTTATTACGAATTCCAACCCGATGGCTTCGTTAAGGTCGAGCCTATCATCATGCGCGGCGCTTCCTACCGTCACCTCGAAGATTCTATCATGATGTTCTATACCGGACTTGTCCGCGATGCGAATAAGATTTTAGGCGAAGAGACCAGGAATTTAGCTAGTGCTAACGAAAAGATCAACGCCACGTTGAAACTATGCGAACTTACCCGCGATTTAAAACGGGAATTCGAATCCAATAACGTCGACGCCTTAGGCGAAATCTTAAACCAAGGCTGGAACATTAAGCGTAACCTCGCCGGCGGCATTACCAACAAAGCCATCGATTATTATTACGAGCAAGGCATCAAAGCCGGCGCTAGCGGAGGCAAACTCTTAGGGGCCGGAGGCGGAGGATTCCTCCTCTTCTACGTTCCTGACCATAGCAAAAAAGACGCGGTTAGGGCTGCTTTGAAAGACTTAGTCGAAATGCCGGTTGAATTAGATCAATCCGGGGTCTCCGTCATCTTCACCGAGTAGATATGCTAGCCTTCATCCAAGCCGGGGGCGCCGGAACGCGCCTAAAAGAAATCACGGGCGACTTGCCTAAACCCATGGTTCCCATCTGCGGGAAGCCGATTTTACTTCACCAAGTCGAATCTCTTATTAGAAGTGACGTCAAAGACATCGTGATGGTCGTCTCCGCCTCTTCCACGGTGGTTCAGGATTTCTTTGGCGATGGATCAAAATTCGGAGCCAAAATCTCCTACATAGTCGAAAATCAGCCCTTAGGCACGGCCGGGGCCCTCTATTACCTAGCCAAGCAACGTGATGAGGATTTCTTCCTCGTCATGGGTGATTTGATGTTAGACGTGGACTGGCAAAGGTTCTATGCCTTCCATAAAAAACACCGTTCCTTCCTAACGGCTTTCGCCCATCCTAATTCCCATCCCTATGATTCGGATTTGCTCGTATCTTCCAAGGAAGGGAAATTATTACGTGTCCTTTCTAAGAAAGAACCCCGTGACGATTATTACAATAACCTCACTAATGCCGGGTTATACGTCGTATCCAAAGAAATCCTAGAGACCTTCCAAGGCATGGATGAGCCGATAAAGATGGATTTTGAGAAAGATTTGGTAGCCCCTTCCATCGGGGCGGTTCCGGTTTATTGCTATCGTTCCACCGAATATGTCAAAGATTGCGGCACCCCCGACCGTTATTATTCGGTCAGCCGCGATTTAGAAAAAGGCGTGGTAGCCAGCAAAAACCTATCCCATCCCCAAAAATGTATCTTCCTCGACCGGGATGGAACGATTAATAAATTCGGCAATTTTGTCACCAAAGCCGAGATGTTGGAACTCCTCCCTTGGGCTGGCAAAGCCATCGCTAAAATCAATACTTCCGGCTATTTGGCGATCGTAGTTACCAATCAACCCGTGATCGCTAGAGGCGAGACCGATTTCGCCGAACTAAGCCAAATCCACATGAAAATGGAGACCCTTCTTGGCCAAGAAGGCGCCTATATCGATGACTTATTCTATTGCCCCCATCACCCCGATAAAGGTTTCCCCGGTGAACGTCCCGAATATAAGATCGTTTGCGAATGTCGTAAACCTAAAATCGGGATGTTACTAGAAGCCAAAAATAAATATAACATCGACTTTGCCGCCTCGTGGATGATCGGGGATACCTGCCAAGACGTCCAAACCGGCATCAACGCAGGCTGCAAAACCATATTATTAACCGGCGGCGATCCTCATCCCTACGCCAAATATGGGGACGCTAAGCCTGATTACGTATGTGAGAACCTAGAGCAGGCCGTGAATTATATCCTAAGCCAAGAAGGAGAATGATTATGGATTTCGTTAGTGACATCAAAGAATACTACTCCCGGGAAATCGCGGCCATCGAAGACCTCGATAAAGAAGAACTAAACAAGGCCATGAACGCTTTGTTGGAA
>CAMOQM010000024.1 GCA_946622925.1 uncultured Caryophanales bacterium
CGGCCGGGAGTAATTCGCCGCACCACTTGTAGATGTTCGGGATCATTAAGAGTAGACCCTGGGATGCGGTATAAGTGGTCGCTAGAGACCCGCCTTGCAAAGCGCCATGGACGGCCCCGGAAGCACCGGCTTCGGATTGCATTTCCATGACTTTGACGGGAGCGCCAAAGAAGTTCTTCTGTCCCTTAGAGGCGAAGACGTCGACGTTTTCGGCCATCGGGGAAGAAGGGGTGATGGGGTAAATGGCGGCAACTTCGGTGAAGTTGTAGCTGCCCATCGCGGCCGCGGTGTTGCCGTCGACCGACTTAAATGATTTCTTGATTTCTGCCATAAGTAACAAAAAATCTCCTTAACGTTCTTAGTATAAGAACTTAAACTCACCTTTACAAGATTAGGGTTATCTTTAGATAAAAGAAAATCGCCATCTGGCGATCTATTAACGGGTTTTCTTCCGTTTCTTTCTTTCGGATTCGATTAGCTTTTCTAAAATCCGTAAATCCTCTTCCGATAAGGAAATGGTCGGATCGACTAGTCCTCCAACCGAGGTCATCTTCCGGTAGACGAAATCCCCAATCGAGGAATACTTAGCCACTTCCGAGTTACGGACCGCTAACTTCTTGGGTTTGGCGGGTTTAGCTTTAAGGGGTTCTTCTAGATAAGCCTCCATCGCTTCCGTCAAATCGCGGATATTGATGGAAGGATCCATCCTGATCATCGGCTCGAAATAGGCAAGGGTATTGGCCAAAACGTCGGGGTAGCGGCCCATAAGACGAGATAAACCATCGAGGTCCACCACTTTCCTCTTGCTACGTTTTAATGCCCCTAAAATACGTTGTACTTCGGCTTTGGTCGGCTTTTCCATGTTTTTATTATCCCCTTAAACGTAAATTTGTTAAACCTTAGATTAAGAAAAAAACCGGAACCATGATGATTCCGGTCGCTAATTTATTTACGTTGGTTAAGGATTTCCTTTTCCTTTTCAAGGTCTTGGGCGTTCTTCTTTTCAATCCACTTATTGATAAAGCGTAAGACGAAATAATAGGTGGGGATCATAACGACCAAGAAGATGACCATGGTTAGCGTCGACCAGGCATTGAAGGTGCCATTACTAGTGACGAATAGCCTCGTAATGGCAGGGCAATTCCAAGGCTGGAAGGCTTCGTGGAGCAAGATCTTGATGTTTTCGGGGGTGAAGCTAAGCGATTCGGCTCCGATGAAGGTCCGCGGCAAGGCAAAGGCGAAGAGGGCGACGTTAAGCACGACAATGGTGACGATGACGGACTTGAAGGTGTTGAAGGGGATACACATCGCGATGACGACGGTTAGACCACCGATCGCGGTCATGACGGAAATCATGGACTTCATGGTGTCAACGTCGATGACATTACCGGTTTGCAAGAATACCGGCAAGATCGCAGCCATCCAAACAAGGATGCCGGAAGGTATGGCTTTAAATAAGACATTCCTACCGAACTTACCCTTAATCGGTTGTCTCGTGGGCTCAAGGGAGAGGAGGAATCCGCCGGTGCCGATGATCGCGGTTTCAAGGAGGTAGACGTTTTCTAAAGTATAGGACATCTGGCCGGCCTTGAAGGGGATAAGGGCGAAGGCTAGGGCAATGACGGCGATGGTCTTCATCAAGAAGAAGATGGAAGTGCGTTCGATGTTATTGACGACTTTCCTACCTTCGCCGACGACGGCCTTAAGGTGGGAGAAGTCATTATCTAATAAGACGACGTCGGAGCAGCTCTTGGCGGCGTCGGTGGCATTATTGAAGGTGATGGAAGCGTTGGCCCTACGCAAGGCAAGGATATCGTTAACGCCGTCACCAGTCATGGCGACTTTAAGTCCCACACCTTGCAAAGCTTCGACGAGGGCTTGCTTTTGTTCGGGGGAGACACGGGCAAAGATAACGTAATCGTTGATGATTTCAGGGATCTTCTCGACGGGCACGCCTTCTAAGGAGATGGCCTTATCGGCGTTTTTGACGCCTGCCATGGTGGCAATACGGGAAACGGTCACCGGGTTATCGCCGGAGATGATACGGACATCAACCCCATTTTCATAGAAGAAGGTAATGGTGTCTTTGGCAGAGGTACGGATACCATCTTCCAAAGCAACCAAACCAAGAACGTTGTCATTTTCGGTGATGGCGATGACGCGGTTACCCTTTTCGGCTTCGGATTTGGCGTAGGCTTGGGCCTCGACGCTATCTTTGGCGATATAGTCGGGGGCACCCATTAGGAACCTAACGCCCTTGTTATCGACGTAGCCGGAACACTTGGTCGCCGAGGAGAAAGGAATGATTTCCTTGGGCGATTCGGGAGATTCTGTGCCATATCTTTCCACCATGGCCTTGGAAGTCATGTTGGTGGTTTCAAAGCAACCGAGGATATGACGGATGGTAGATTCGAATTTGGGCTGAGGAACCAAAGCCAAGGTCCCCACCACTTTCATGGTGCCATCGGTCAAGGTGCCGGTTTTGTCTAAGCAGATGACGTTGACGCGGGAAAGGTTCTCCAAGGAATAAAGTTCCTGGATGAGGGTTTGTTGATGGGAGAGGCTCACGATGGAGACGGCCAAGGTAACCGAGGTGATCAAGACTAAGCCGGTCGGGATCATGCCGATGGCGAAGCTGGCGGTGGTGATGATGATCCTAGCCCAAGTGATTGGGGAGGTGAAGTCAGTGGCATCGGCAACGCCGTCACCATTAAGGTCGAGATCGGCAAGAAGTTCGGGATGAACTTTCATCTTATAGATAAGGGTGCCGATAACGACGGCCACGACGATGAATAAGACGACGGCCAAGGTGTTGATAATCCGGTAGATGTTGACCATCAGTTCGGATTTATGGTTCTGCAAGGATTTGACTTTGTTGGAAAGTTCGGAGGCATAGGTATCGTCGCCAACCTTCTCGGTTTTGGCCCGGCAAGAGCCAACGAAGACGATGGAACCCGAATATAAGGTGTCCCCGGCTTTCTTTTTGACCAGGTCAGCTTCCCCGGTTAGCAAGGATTCGTCGACGGAGACTTCGCCCTCTAAGACGGTAAGGTCGACCGGGATTTGGTCGCCTTGGGAAAGGAGCAAGACGTCATCGATGACGACGTCCCTAGCGGGAATTGAAACCTTCTCGCCATCGCGGATGGCCAAAGCTTTGGCTTCGGTGACGATACGGAGTTTCTTTAAGGTGAGTTTGGAACGGATTCCCTGAACCGAACCGATGACGACGTTCATGACGACCGCGATCATGAAGATGAACTTGGTGACGCCGAGGTTAAGCTTAGAGATGATTTCCGCGCCTTGGGGTTGTTGTCCTAGGTAGATGATTAGGCCTAGGAACATCAAAGCGATCGCGTAAAGGACGCAGTTAAAGAAGGTAAAGGCGTTCTCGGCGATGATCCGTCCATAGGATTTCTCGATGGAAGAGGAGGAGACGTTAACCGCCCCTTCGGAAATGCGCTGGGCGACTTGTTCTTTGGATAAGCCGTGCTTGGCATCGACTTTGAAGCGGGTGATCTCACCCATGTTTTTCTTTTTCTTGCTCATAACGAGGCGAGTATACCACCTAAAAAGACCTTTTAAAAGGTTTCTCTATACTTATAGAGGAATTATTGGGCAGGTTGGAAAGAAGAAAGGACCAAACTAGCGAAAAGGGAAACGAATAACGCGGATGAGAAATACCAATCGTAGAAAAGGAAGGAAACGGCGGCCCCGATGATGGCAATAATATAGATAATGGTGAATTGGAAGGTCATACCTTTATCTTTTTGGGCTTCGCCAACCCCACGGGAAATAAGAATAAGCAAAACGAAGACGAAGAAGGCAAATCTAAAGCCATAGCCTAAAGCCGCCTTGATCGGACTTTCCGCCAAAGCAAAATCGCCGGCGATAAGGGTTCTTATTTCAACAAAGCCCAAAGCCAAGGAAATAAGCATGGCGATAAGGAGGAAGAAATAGAAGAAAACCTTACGGACTTTCATTATTTGTTACCTCCAAAGAAAGCTTTCATCGAGGCGGAATCGACAAAGTCATAGAGCACGATGTTCCTATCGTTATATTTGCTAATGTTTTCATCGATCCAAGGATTGATCGAATTAGCGATGCTAGGAGCATAGCTAGGTGGGAAGGAAGAAGGGTTATAGCCCGAAAGGAAATTGATCTTAAGGGCGTGACCCGCTTTTTCAAAGCAATTGATGACGGCCGCCTTCTTGCTATCGGAGTCGGTCTTATATTGGTCTTGGACGTAGATATCGTTAGGCAAAGTGAAGGTCGAGTTATCGTCCCAGCCATTATAGGCGGGGATGCCGATGGTAGACCCAGAATACCTAGAAAGGATAAAGGCCCGGCCCCTAGCAAGCCCTACCGAAGAAGGGATATTGGTGGCTTTTGACCATTTATCACTCAAGCATGCTTTGATGGCTTCATCAAAACTTTTGGAAGATCCGCTAGAAGCACTTTCCTCTTTAATGGAAACAAGGAGGAATTCGCTAGGATGGGCGGCCAGAAATTTATCGACGTCATTAACGATGTTTTGGAAATTGGTGCGTTGGTCGACGATGCCATGGACCGCGCGGAGATTATCGTTAGCTAATTTCAAACGGATATCGAGGAACCTAACCCCGACGTTAAGTTGGTCGGTCAAGCTTAAGGTTTGGCAAGCCCCGGCCAAATCGCCGATGGAGTATAAAGCCATGGTGTCATGGCTGCCTGGCATGGCTAGATTCCTTAAAGAGGTGGAATCGGCAACCCCCTTCATCCATTCGGCATAGATGGGGGAGGCATTTTGCCCTAAAGGCCCATAATTAGCCCCGGCAAAACCTAAATACGCGCTGGCGCCGACTAAAACCGAGGCGCTAGCGACCATAAAGATCTTAATTGTTTTTTCCATGGTCAAATTATAGGTTTTAATTTGGGCCTAGTTAAGCACTTTTTAGCCCTTGGCCTTTGGGGTGTCTTCGTTAGGAGGAGTAACCGTAATGGCCCCAGCTTTGGTAAGGGCCCATTTGCTAACAAAGGGTCCGATCAGTTCATAGATTAAGGTCGAGGTTAAGACAATGGCGATGATTAAGGCCCCCACTTTCGCGGTCGCGGGATTAGCGGAGAAAAGCGCCGAGGCGTTAGTGGCTAAACCAATGGCCACACCGGCTTGGGGGATAAGGGCAAAACCTAGATATTTCCTAACGTTAGGTTCGGCTTTGGAGATGACCGCTCCGCTAAAGGCACCCAGCCACTTGCCAACCACCCTGGAGACGAGATACAAGGAAGCCACGATGACCACGGTCAAAACCGCATCGGAAGCAAATATCGTTAAATCCAAAGAGGCGCCCGAGATGATGAAGAAGACCATATAAATCGGGGAAGTGAACCTATCGAGCAAATCCAAGGTCTTGTTGTTATATTCTTTGGCGAAGTTGGTGTAAATCGCCCCACTTACCATGCACATTAGCAAGGAAGATAGTTCGAATCCGCCAAGTTGTTCTAATTGGAATAGCTTATATAGGCCAATTGAGGCGAAGACGGTGACGATGCAAAGGACGAGTCGGTTATTCCTAGACTGGAAGAAACGGTTTAAGAAAGTCACGATGACTCCGATAACCGCCCCAATACCTAGGGACAAAGCGATTTCGATTAAGGGTTTGCCAATGGTTAAATAAGCCGAAACCTCTTGGCCTAGCGATAAGCCTTTGGCCATTTGAAATAAGATGGCGAAAAGAATCAAGGCCACGGCGTCATCAAGAGCCACGACGGGGAGTAAGGTATTAACGAAATTCCCTTTGGCGTTATATTGCTTGATGACCATTAAGGTGGCCGCCGGGGCGGTCGCCGAAGCAATCGCGCCTAAGGTAAGCACTAAGGACCATGGCACCGTATCGGGAACGATGAAATGGGCAATCATTAAGGCCAAGATGACTAATAATGAGGCTTCTAGGGCTTCTAAAACGGTGATTATAAGGACTCTTTTACCGACGCTTTTAAGTAAAGAGGCCTTAAATGAGGTGCCGATAGAAAAGGCAATGAAGCCTAAAGCCACCGAAGATACCCAGCTAATCTGCTGGATATATTGGAAAATAATGCCGTCTTTTATGCCTTCATAGGAGAAGTTATTGAAGAACAATCCAAAAAGGAAAGGACCCATGATGATACCAGTTAAGATGTAACCGGTGACATTGGGGAGTTTTAGCTTCTTCATTAAGCGGGTGGAAAGAAGTCCCGCGAGCAAAAGCACCGCGATATAAAGATAGATGGGGAAATACATATTAATCGGAACCTTCGTAATCCTCTAACGGAGTGGAATACATGAAGCCCTTGATGGATTTGAAATTATCGGTATGGAGCCTAACTTCTTCCTTAATGACCTCGATGGTCGATTCTTCCCAGACGAAGACGCAAAGGATGGATTCGGAGATATCCACGTCGGTGATATGACGGAGATTTAGGAAATGATGTTCCTCAGGATCGATATCCAAGGTGTGACGAAGGGAATTAGAGCCAACGATGGTGCCGTTATAGCCTTTTTCCCGTAAAGCCTCTAAGGTTTCGTGGGCTTGAGGGGTGTTCTTTAGAACTAAATATAATGCGCGTTTCATGTTTGCCTCGCCCTAGATTCTATACCCTTTTATAAAAGGTGGCGCAATTATCTTCTAACAAAATCAATCATGTATATAGGGAAATTGGATACTTTGGAACTTTCTTGCTTAAAGTTATTGATTCCGAAAACCCAAGCTTGCTTAATTTCTTGATGGGCTTCCAAAAGGTTGTCTAAAGCAGCGTGGTTGAAGCGCCCGCTTTTTTTATCCGGTGAATATGACTTTATTTCGATTGGGATGGCTTCCATATTCCTTTCGATCATAAAATCTATCTCCCCCCGTTTTTTGTTGGAATGGAAATATGTGTCATGGCCGTGCCCGTATAATAGCTCAGCCGCCGCGTTTTCATAGGCCGCCCCCAAATCGAAGCCGGTTTTATCCACAATCAATCTGCGCTTGGCCTCTTTATCAAATAATTTATGGGTTAGCAAACCAACATCCCCCATAAAAAGCTTAACTATCTTGCTCTCCTTGGATATCGCCAAAGGATAAATTGGATTGGAAACATTGTAGGTTGGAATGGCGATACCGGAACTCTTAAGCCACAAAAAGCGGTCCTTCAAATCTATGTTTTTAAAATTCGGGACATCCAAGTGGGATTTGACGAATTTGCGGTTCTTCATCGTTATTTCGCTAGGTAGCAGATTATACATTTCTAAAATAACCAGTCTGTCTTCCCTGCTCGCGTACTTAATAATATCCGCCTTATACCAATCGTCGATGATGCCTAGGGCGGAAGAAGTCATATCTAGGGAAGGATCGTCGACATAACCTTGAACCGCGGCTGGATAACCGCCTACAAAAACGTATTCGTTGAATCTCCTCAAGAGCAATTGATTCAAAGATTCGGCGACCATAACTCTTTTTTCAAATGCTTCTTTGGCTTCATCAATCAACCCTTGGTTTATTCCATTGGCCAAAGCAAATTCCTCGAAGTCCATCGGGTACATGGTAAGTTCTTTGAGATACCCGGTTGGATTGTGATTGACGTTAAAAACCGAGACCCCGAGCATTGAGCCAGAAAGAATCATCCTGAACGATCCGCGCTCGGCTATGTCTTTGCTAAGAGTGATGATATCGATGTAGCGTTCTCTAAATTCAGGGTCAGCCTTGATCCTGTCTTCACGGATTTCATAATAGTATTGGATTTCGTCAAGGAATAAGATGTCCCCTTTTCCTAAAACCTTATTTCCAGAAATTAGGGTCAATCTATTGATAAAATCATCGTAATTCCTTACTTCGAGAAGCAAAGACAAGGCCTCAAGATTCTTGGTGAAGTCGATTTCCAAGTAACTTCTAAAACCTTTGATGAATTCTTCGATGAGTTTGGTCTTCCCCACCTGTCTTGCCCCTTTAACCAAAAGGCAGGTGTTCTCTTTTTCTTTCCATTTGATTAGTTCGGGCAACGCTTTTCTGTATAACATGGTCATATCCTCACAACCATTGTATAACGGAATAAGCGACTATTTAAGTATTTTTTGATAGTTTTTCCGTTTTACTGAAAAAGTTACAAACAGTTTTTCCGTTTTACTGAAAAAGTCTAAAACATGGTTGCTGCTCCTGTCATACTGTTCATACTTTATGCTGTGTTGCCCTACATGCATTCTTAATACGGCCTCTGGAAAAAGAAAATCCGAACCGTCTAATTTACGATTCGGATAATGGTCATCAGATGGTGGACCGTGAGGGACTCGAACCCGCGACCCGCTGATTAAGAGTCAGCTGCTCTACCAACTGAGCTAACGGTCCATGCGCTTTTGCGCCTTGCTATGATATGCGTTTTACTCCCTTTGGGCAAGAAAAAAGTTGTTATCTATTGATAAAGGTTACTTATTGAGCAAGGTTTCTATCTTTACGCTGAGGCAAAGGATCCGGGAAGCTAGTTCTAGTTCTTCCAAACTAGGATAGCTCGGGGCGATCCTAATTAAGGAGTCCTCGGGGTCTTTGTGATAAGGGTAGGCACAACCGGCTTCGGTTAGGATTAGGCCACAATCCTTACACCTAGCTATGACTTTGCTGGCTATCCCTTTGGTCTTAAGCGCGATGAAGTATCCGCCATTAGGTTTGCTCCAAGTTGCAAGGTCGGATAGTTCCTCCTCCAAAATGGATTCCACCGCCTCGAATTTGGGGCGAAGCACCTCGGCGTGCTTCCTCATCTGGGCCTTGATGCCATCTAAATCTTTGAAGAAACGGACGTGGCGTAACTGGTTGACCTTGTCGTAGCCGATCGTCGAATAACCCATCCACCTCTTTATCTCGGCGCAGTTATTGGGGCTAGAGGCGATCGCGGCTATCCCGCTTCCGGGAAAGGATATCTTGGAGGTCGAGGTGAACTTATAGACGATGTCAGGGTTGCCAGCTTTTTCGCATTGCTCCAATATCTCAAGCAGGAAATCCTCTTTGTCCCTATATAGATGGTGGACGGAATAGGCGTTATCCCAATATATCCTGAAATCCTTGGCCTCCGGTTTTAAGGCGGCGAAGCGCTTGACGGTGGCCTCGCTATAGGTGGTGCCGTCGGGATTAGAGTACTTGGGGATGCACCATATGCCCTTGACGTAGGGATCTTTGACGTATTCCTCGACCAAATCCATGTCCGGCCCGTTTTCGTCCATCGGGATGTTGATCATCTCTATGCCGAAATATTCGGTGATGGCGAAATGTCGGTCATAACCCGGGACGGGGCAAAGCCATTTAACGGGTTTATCGAGTTTGCACCATGGGGTAGAGCCCAATATGCCGTGGGTGTAGGCCTGCGAGACGCATTCGAACATTATATTGAGCGAGGAGTTGCCGAAGATGATGATTTTGCTCGGATCGACCTCGATAATGTCACCTAATAGCTTCTTACATTCGCTTATGCCGCCTAATGTTCCATAGTTACGGCAATCTATCCCGTCTTCGCAGTTTAAATCGGCCTGCGAATTAAGGACATCCATCATGGGCATGGACAAATCGAGCTGTTCCTTGCAGGGTTTGCCGCGCGCCATGTTCAAATCCAGGTGCAGGTCCTGGTAATGTTTATACTGCTTTAGTAATGTTTCTAAATCTTCCATAATCTAACTCAGGATTCTTGTTCCATTTTAAAATCCAGGGGCTTACCCATGCCGGGGATGTCATTGATAGAGATTTCGGCCTTATCGAAATAAACCTTAGTTCCAACGCAGTCGACTTCGACTAACTTAAGCA
>CAMOQM010000025.1 GCA_946622925.1 uncultured Caryophanales bacterium
GTAGCCCTTTTGGGCGGTGTCATACTTCAAAAGGTTTGCGAGCATCTTGGGGCTGGTGAGGTCGTTGATAGCGACGACTTCATAACCAGGGGCGCCAAACATTTGACGGAAAGCGAGACGGCCAATACGTCCGAATCCGTTGATTGCAACTTTAACTGACATTAAATATGTCCTCCTTGTGCGATTGCGAATCAATTATAAAATCCCTTCCCCTACGTTTTCAATGAAAACGCCTACAAGAAGGGACAATTTCTTTTTTTTGAAAGCGATAACTTACTTTAAGGAAAGCCCGTCATGGAAAGCTTGGCCCACCGCTTCGGCGGCAAGGAGATATTTATGGGTGACCGGCTCATAAACGATGGCTTCCATCTTCTTGGGATCGATTTTGCCTTCGGTGAGGACTTCTTCGTCGACGATGGCGTTACGGATCCTGGCGATTAAAGTCCCGTCTTCGAACGAGACGACTTCACATTCCAAAGTGAGGGGGAATTCCTCGAATAATGGGGCGTCGATATTGGGGGCTTTCACCGGGGTGAGGCCGGATTTCTTGATTTTCTCAGGCTCATTTCTACCCGAGACGATACCGACATAGTCGCAGGCTTTTAATGTCTTCTTCGTGCCAAAGGCCAAGGTGAAGCATTTCTTTAATTCGAGGTTGTCGGTGGTTTGGTGTTTGGATAAGGAAACGGTCACCATGTTGGTGTCATAAGTGCCACCCCAAGCCGCGTTCATGGCATCGGGATTTCCTTTCTCATCATAAGTTCCGATAATGAGGACGGGCATCGGGTAAACATAAGTTTGGGGTCCGAGTTGTTTTCTCATTGTTTTGGCCTCCTTGCTGGTTAGATCTTTTAGTTGATTATACCTTTGCACGATGAATATTCAATAAATTGAAAGGCCTATTTGGGCATGACTTGGCGGGGGTCTAAACCAAGTGGTTTCAATAATTTCCGAAGCGTCGTCAAAGTGGGATTGCGTCTACCTTTTTCAAGCTCGCTGATATAGCTTTTTGCCACCCCGGATTCAATTGAAAGCAGAAGTTGGCTATAACCTTTCTTTTTCCTCGCGGAAGCGATATTGCGGCCAAGGGAAAGAAGATATTCGTTATCGTCCATCGCCAGTCTCCTTTTCGTATTCGGCATGGATATCGCGGAAAAGATGGTTGACGTTGGATTTGGTGATGGTCGCGGCAAGTTCAACCGAAAGTAAACGTGACAGCTCGGTAAGGGAAGCGTCGGGATGAGATAAACGCATCTCCATTAAGGCACGTTTTTTCCCATAGTAGGAATTGATGCCGTTTTTATCGATGAGGTATCTGATTTCTTTTTCTTGTCGCTCGGCCATGACAATGGTCTTTGTCATATTCGCCTCATCTAAATTGGCAAGGCGGTTACCGATATTCGAGAAATCGCGCTCGACCCGGACGTTCTCGAATTCCAAACAAGAAGAAGTCGCCCCGACTAAGACAAGGAAATCGGAGATTTGCTCAGCCCGTTTTAGATACACGACGGATTGCCCTCTGCGGGTGGAAATCTTCGCGTTGAAGGCGTGGCCCGACATCTTATTAATAATATGGACGAGCCATTTGGCATAGGAAGCATCCAAAGTGGCGATTTCTAAATGATAAGAAGAGGAATGGGGATCGTTAACCGAACCGCTTGCCATAAAGGCTCCGGAAAGATAGCAACGTTCTAATTCTTCTTTGCCTAAGACGAAAGAAGGAATCTTCGCGGATAGGAAATCTAATTCCAAATCTTCCATCACCTTGCCAGAAATCAAGACATGGTATCTAACTTTCTTCCTTCTTTGGCTAGAACGGGTATAAGAGAATCTAGCGACCGGCCCATAGATAGACGTGGCTAAAGAATATAGCGACTTAGCGATCTTCGCCGATTCGCTGACCATATCGATTTCTTCCCCTTCCCCGGATAAACGTAAGCTACCCGTGGTTTTGGCAAAGCCGCTTAATAAGGCCTTGCCTTGGAGGGTAGGAAAAGGCAAAAGGGCGATTTCTTCCTTCGCCCTTAACGCAAAAGAAGGTTCGCCGAAACTCACGGCTTACCCTCCCTAACGATATCTAGATGTTCGATGGTGGTCGGAACGATCGAAGAGAAATAGATATACATTTGCCGGGCGATATAGACAGAACGGTGATATCCCCCAGTGCAGCCTACCGCGACCAAGACGTTTTTCTTCTTTTTGAGCAGTTCACTGGTCATGGCGATGGCCCTAGCTAAGAAATAGTTGGCTTCGGGTTGGTGGCTTAAGAATTTGATGACGGGTTCGTCTTCCCCACAAAAAGGACGTAAATCCAAATCCCAAAACGGATTAGGCATTTGATGACGGCAATCGAAAACTAGATCCGCCTTTTCCGGCGGCAAACGATAACGAAAGCCAAAAGTAACCAGTTTTAACCCCATTTTTATTCCTTAGGAAGTTCGCGAAGATACCCAATGACCGAAGTCGCGGCGATGGCCCCTTCCCCGGCGGCATTGACAAGTTGCCTTAATTTCTTATCGACGATATCTCCAGCGGCAAATACCCCTGGAACATTGCTTTCCATGTTGGCGTTAGTTTCAATGAAACCTTTATTACCCTTAACCCCCAAAGGAGAAAGGAAGGCGGTCGAGGACTTTTCCCCATAAAGCGGGAAGACCGCGTTAACATCAAGTTTATGCTGTCCGTCTTTATCTTCGTAAATGAAGGATTCGACGAGTTCGTGGCCTTCGATGGCGATGGATTTATCCATTGGAATCCAAGTGACGTTATTCTTTGTCTTTAATTCCTCGATATGGCTAGGCGTAGCCACGATTTCTTCGGGATAAAGGAAATAGAGGCGATTAACGATATCGGAAAGATAGATGGCATCTTCTACGGCATGGTCGGCATTGCCAACTAGAGCCACATCTTTGCCTTTAAAGAAAGGCCCATCGCAAGTGGCGCAATAGGAGACTCCTTTACCAAGATATTTATCTTCGCCCGGAATTCCTAATTTCTTATTTTCAACCCCCGTGGCGATGATTAAGGATTTGGCGTTAAAATCGCCAGCGTCGGTCTTAACGAGGAAAACGTTATCCTCTTTCCTAATTTCATAAACCGAACCATAGGCATATTCGACGCCAAGTTCGCTAGCTTGGTTAAATAAAGACAATGCTAAATCAGGTCCGGGGATTCTAGCGAGCCCGGGATAATTATCGATTCGGTGGATGTTATTAAGTTTTCCGCCGGGGGCGCCTTTATCTAACATCAAGGAAGACTTATTGCCCCTTTTTAGATAAATGGAGGCGGTGATACCGGCGATACCCGCCCCGATAACTAAACAATCATAGATCATTTTCATCGTCCTTCTTTCTGGCTTTAGGGGCACTTGTGATGTCACTTTTTTCGACTTTCTTACTGGGGGCTTTGACTTCGGCAGTAGCCTTGGCTGGCACATATCTATTGATTTCCACGGGCTTGCCCTGCTTCTTGCGGTAATAGGCAAAGAGCTGGAAGAAAGTAATTAGTAAGACGCCCAAGATGACATAGACCATCGAGTTCCAGAAACTCCACCAACCATTGCTACCCATGTTATAGGTAACATCGCGAAGCGGTTCCATGATCATACGGACCACGCCATACCAAATAAGGTAGGTGGCCGAAAGGGAACCCAAGGCCCTTGTCTTTTTCCAAAGCAAACGTACCCCGAACCAAATGACGAAATAGCCGATTAAGTTAACGATGCCTTCGATGAGGAATAAGGGAACATACATATTCCCGCTATAAGTGACTTCGCCCACGGGTTTGCTGATGATGGTTAAATCGGGAGAACCGTTATAGAAGGAAGGGGCCATTTGATATTTAAGCCAGGTCGGTAGCAAAGGCCAGGCGTTCATATTGGTTAAGGTGCCATAGACTTCGTGGTTGAAGAAATTGCCCCATCTACCGATGGCTTGGGCCACTAGGATGGTTGGCAAAACCATATCCATGGCGATCCTAAGGTCAACGTATTTACGCCTAATTAACATGTAAATGACGCCGACGAGGATACCACCGACGGCTCCGCCTAAAATGGTTAATCCGCCTTCCCAAATGGCAAACATCTTCCACCACTGTCCTTGGGCAAAATATTGGCTGAAATTAGGTCCGCCCGCGGCATCCCCATTCCAGTTACCGACGACATACCAGATCCTGGCGCCTAAGATGCCACCGGGGAAAGCCCAAAGGAAGCAACCATCCAAGATGCCATGCTTGCCATATTTTTGATACATATGGTGGTCCGACATCTTCCAAGCGATGATAGCCCCGGCCAAGATGACGATGCCATAGAAGGCGAGGTGCAATCCTCCGGCATTATTCCCGGATTGTTCGTTAGTGTAGTTATAAAGATGGAAGCCGCTTCCATTGATGGCGATACCATTAGATAAAGGATAGCTTAGATAAGGGGCTAGTCCCTCGCTACCTAAGATAAAGAAAGCAAAAGCCACAGGAATTGAACCAAATAAGACGTAACGGACGACTTTGAAGCACTTTTCGGCTAAGCCCTTCTTCCAATAACGGAGGTAGAAAGCTAACCACAAAGCGATGAAGGCAATGGAGAAGATGAAATTGCCGACGATACCCATGGCAAGGTGGCCACCATCCATATTCCAGTTCTTCCCAAACTTAGCGGCTAATACCAAGAAGATGGCGCCAACCCCAACTCCTAAAAGAGCAGCACCAACCGAGAGTAAGAAAGGTTTGGTAAGTTCATTTGCCTTTTCGTCTTTAACAAAGTTACGGCAAGAATAGCCGGCGTAGACTATGCCCCCGATTAAGGCTAATAAACCAATGATTAAGAATGCGATTCCCATAATATTCTATTATGCCATTATAGCGTCTTCCCTTAGAGAACTTTTTTTAGATATTGTCCGGTATATGAGCCTTCGACCATCGCGACTTCTTCCGGGGTTCCGGTGGCGACGATATTGCCGCCTCTATATCCGCCTAACGGACCTAAATCGATGATATGGTCGGCCACTTTGATGACGTCGAGGTTATGTTCGATGACGATGACGGTATCGCCATTATCGACGATCTTTTGTAAGACGGCGATTAATCTCTTAACGTCATCGGTGTGCAAACCGGTGGTAGGTTCATCTAAGACATAGACGGTTTTACCGGTGGCTTTACGTTGGAGTTCGGTGGCAAGTTTTACGCGTTGGGCCTCGCCTCCGGAAAGTTGGGTGGCGGGTTGGCCTAGTTTAATATAACCAAGCCCTACGTCCATCAAGGTCTTGATCTTCCTTAATATCTGAGGACGGTTAGCGAAGAATTCAACCGCTTCCTCAACCCTCATTTCAAGCACATCGTGGATGTTTTTGCCTTTATAACGGCATAGCAAGGTCTCGGCGTTATAACGCTTGCCCTCGCATTCGTCGCATTTAACGTAGACATCGGGCAAGAAGGACATGGGAATACGAGTAACCCCGGCCCCTTGGCATTTTTCGCATCTACCGCCAGGCACGTTAAAAGAGAAGCGCCCCTTATCAAAGCCTTTGGCCCTGGCTTCGTCGGTCTCGGCGAAAAGAGCACGGATATCATCGAAGACCCCGGTATAGGTCGCGGGGTTAGAACGCGGGGTGCGGCCAATCGGTTCTTGGGTGATATTGATTAATTTATCGATATTGGACATCCCCACCACGGCCTTACAAGGCGCGGGGGTGACGGATTTCTTTTTGCTGATTTCGTCTTCGATGGCTTTGACTAAGGTTTCGTTGATAAGCGAGGACTTCCCTGATCCCGAGACTCCGGTCACCACCACGAACTTACCTAGTGGAAAAGTCACATCGACGTTATTGAGGTTATGGCAATAAGCCCCTTTGATGGTTAAGGATTTGCCATTACCTTTCCTTCTAGTCTTAGGTACTTCGATTTTCTTTCTGCCAGCTAAATAGGCCCCGGTTATGGATTCTTGGCAGTCCATTACCTCCTGGACGCTGCCTTCCACCACGACCTGTCCGCCATGGATACCGGCCCCTGGGCCGATATCGACGATATAATCAGCTTCCCTCATCGTATCTTCGTCATGTTCGACGACGATTAAGGTATTGCCTAAATCGCGCATCCGCTTCAAGGTCATAATAAGACGTTCATTATCTTTTTGATGTAAACCGATCGAAGGTTCGTCTAATACATAAAGAACCCCGGATAACTTAGATCCGATTTGGGTGGCAAGCCTAATACGTTGGGCTTCTCCCCCAGAAAGAGTCATCGCATAACGACTTAAGCTAAGGTAATCAAGGCCAACGTCGACCAAGAAAGAGGCGCGGTTTTTGATTTCCTTTAAGACCATACCGGCGATTTGGGCATCGGTTTCGTTAAGCTCGGCGCTGACTTTATCGACCCATTCCACGAACTTATCTAGGGATAAATCGGTGGCTTCATGAATGTTTAGCCCCCCAACCTTAACCGATAAGGCGGCTTCGTTAAGACGCGCCCCATGGCAAGTCGTGCAGGTCGAATCGCGCATAAAGGATTCATAATACCCCCTCATCCATTCGGAAGAGGTTTCGCGGTAAAGCCTTTCGATGCGGGTCTTAACCCCTTCGATGAAGCCTTTACGGTTCATCTTATTCCCCGAAGAGGAAACAAGGGTATATTCCATATAATCGGGAGAACCGTATAAAACGATATCCTGATCTTTCTTGCTTAGCTTATTCCAAGGAATATTTAGATCGATATCGTAGGTTTTGCATAGCAAGGCAAATTCCTTCCATTCGATATTGGAAGTCCCCACGATATTGGCAAAATACCTAATGCCGCCGGCATTGATGGATAAATCGGGGTCAGGAACTAATAAACCAATTGCCACTTCCCGTTTGATGCCTAAACCATGGCAATCCGGGCAATAGCCTAACGGGGCGTTAAAAGAGAATAGACGCGGTTCTAACGAAGGGATGGAGAAGCCACATTCGGGGCAGGAATGGTGTTGGGATAATAGTCTCTCCCCTTTATCGGAAAGGATAACCAAGTAACCATGTCCATAATCCAAAGCGAGTTCGACGTCTTCGTTGACCCGGGATTCAAGACCTTCTTTGATTATTAAACGGTCAATGACGATATCGATATCATGACGTTTGTTTTTATCTAAAGGTTTGACGTCTTCGATTAAGGTCATTTCCCCATCGACGCGTAACCTAGCAAAACCTTGTTTCCTTAGTTTTTCTATGGTTTCGGCATGGGTTCCCTTTTCGTGTTTGACCACGGGAGAAAGAATCGAGATACGGCTCCCGTTTTCATATTGGAGGATCGCGTTAGCCATCGCTACTGGGGAATAAGAATGGATGGGCGTATGGTGATTAGGACAATAAGGAACCCCGATACGGGCATAAAGCAAACGGAGGTAGTCGTATATCTCGGTGACGGTGCCAACCGAAGAACGGGGGTTATGGGAAGTGGATTTCTGATCGATGGAAATAGAAGGTGATAAGCCGTCTATCGATTCGACATCGGGTTTTTCAAAGCCGCCCAAGAATTGTCTGGCATAGGAAGAAAGCGACTCCATGTAACGTCTTTGGCCTTCCGAAAAGATGGTGTCGAAAGCCAAAGTCGATTTCCCTGATCCCGAAAGCCCGGTGAAAACGGTTAACGAGCCCTTGGGGATGGTGCAATCGATGTTCTTGAGGTTATTCTCCCTCGCCCCTTTGACGATAATATAATCTTTAGCGCTTTTTTCCATATGGAAAAACTATATATGAGAAAAGGGTAAGACTCAAACAAAATGCCTAAGACGGACTAATTTTCTTTCGTTGTTGCCTAGTTAGGGAAGTTGAGTATAATAACGTCTTGCCGGGACGTAGCACAGCTTGGTAGTGCACTACCTTGGGGTGGTAGGGGTCAGGAGTTCAAATCTCCTCGTTCCGACCAGTAATCAATAACGTTCTTGACTTCACCCCGTCAGGAACGTTTTTTCTTAGCCTTTGTTAGAAAGCGGTTTCTGAAAGCGCTATGCATATTGAAGGTAGAAAAAAGAGGACTAATATGGTGAGGCTACCGAAAAGGAGGTAGGCACAGATGGAGTATAACGAAGAACGTGACATCAACTTCTACGAAGAAGATGCCAAACAAGATTCCAAGCAAGAGAAAAAAGATTCGTCCAATTATCTTCTCTCTAAATGGGGAATCGCCGCCTTTATGCAAACTAACATTGCATAAGCTAACCCTACTAAGTAACTAGAGTCTAGCTTAATTAACTAGGCTCTTTTTTGTTGCCTTAAAAAGAACCCCCACTTGGACTAGCAAATGGGGATTAAGGTTATTCTTCTTTGGGTTCCTCTTCGGGATTAGGTTCTTCCGGTTCGTCTTCCTTAGGTTCTTCGGAATCTTCTTCCTTCGGTTCCTCGGGTTCGGTTGCCGCTTCTTCAGAAGTTTCAGGTTCAGGTAAGGCTTTCTTAGGCGCGAATTCGAATCTAGGATCAGTGATGATTCCTTCAATCATCATATAGATATATAGGGCGATTATGATGATATGGACAACGGATAGATCACCGATTGCGACCACGAATCCATTGGTGTCAAATAACACATTCAAGACCAGATATACCCCAAAGGATAAACCAAATAGGATAGTTACCTTTTTTAAAACCGCATTGTCAGTAAACCTAGAACCGGCATAAGCGCAGGCAAAGATCAAAGAGGCGGCGAGTCCTAAGATATAAATGACCCAGGAAGTCGGCCCAAAGTTGTTATTAGCAGTGATAAATAAATTCAATAGCCCAGCGGCGATTAATAAAGGATATAGGCAAATTCCAGTAACTTCTAAACCCGCCCTTGCGTTACTAGATAGCTTATCTCCCGCTAAGACAAAGATGATGCCTTTGCCAATATAAAATAAGCCCAAGATAAAACCAACTATCCCAAAAGCCAAAACGTCGCCATTACCCATTAGGCTATTTAAATAAACTAAGACGAGCAAAGCCCCGAAGATGATAGAGAAAAAGGGCTTAACCATTTCGTAAATACGTTTCATAGACTAGCCTCCTAACCTATTTAATATATTTCCCGACGGCTTGCATTACGAGGTTGATTGGAATGAAATAGTTCATTCCCTTGGCCCCGTCGATACCAGCGACGCAGATGGCGATGACCGAACCATCTTCGTCAAATAAAGGTCCACCGCTATTGCCGTGGTTAGTGGCGACATCCGACATAAAGGCTTCGCAATTGAAGACGATCCTATGTAAATCGGAGATAATGCCGCTAGTGATGCATAACCCTTCGCCTAGAGAATTACCAATCGCATAGACCTTCTGGCCATGGACGACGTCATCGGAATTACCAACGGGTAAAGCCTTCATCCCCTTTGGGGCGGGTGAAACTATCTTCATTAAAGCGCAGTCGATGACGTCTTGCTTGCAAACCGCCACCGCTTCTAACTTATATTGCTTCCCATCGAAATTGGCGGTTAGGTTATTTAATAGCTTGCTATGATCCTCGTTAGTGACGACGTGGCAATTGGTGATGATATAACCTTTGTTATCGACTAAAAATCCCGATCCGGAGAAGGCATGGGCCCCATCATCGCCCCGAATGCAGCATACTCCATCGATGGCCGACTTATAGATTTCTTCCGCCGAACGTGGGTTCTTCGCGGAATTGAATTTAGAGGTTATTTCGCTAGGCACCGCTTCTTGACTAGAGGCATGGCTATGGCGAGGACGGCTAACGCCTTTAAAGACGGCTTTGGATTCTTCTTCGGTGAAGGCTTGGCCGCAATATTCGCAAACGTATTCGCCGGACTTATTTTCTTGATTC
>CAMOQM010000026.1 GCA_946622925.1 uncultured Caryophanales bacterium
AAAATAGAAAAGAAAACGCCACGCATCGCTGCGTGGTGTCGCCTTGGCTTTCAGGTTTAACGTCTTTTTTAGCTCAAACCGACGGGATAACTCTATTCAAGGTTTACCTTGCGGAAGAATCCAATCAACCGCGCCCCTAAGTCGGGGCTCGTTCCTTACCGCCATCAGGAGCTTGAACTTCTGGGGCATTCAGGGACAAGTTTTTGTTTCTGCGGTGTACCGCTGAGAAGAACTCTTATCTTCCTAGGCCCACCCGAGGTCGCCCCCGGTAGGTCTCGGCTTCAATCCTAAGGTACGTCTCCCTTCGCTTAGGTATCGTCACCAGGTTCCGACTTCACGAATTGCAGGGTGGAACCACTTCCTTCGAGGACTTGCGTCTCCGATCTTGCCTAGGCCGTAGCCTGGGCTTGAGGCTTTTCCAGCGGTTTACCGCGCGCCGAGCCTCTGTTGGCACCGTGCTGGTTATGAATTCCCAGCCGTTCACGGAGACCCCTGTGCCTTGCGGCACCGACATCTTCGCATTCCCATTTCGAGTTTCACTCACGGCGGGGCTATCGTCGCATCCTTTCGGATGTCTACCCATCCACGGCAGAGGGCTTACTGGGCCTTGCCATTGTGGCGGGAGCGGCATGTTTTCAGTGTACTGGGGTCTTACCGCATGACCGGAGGTTTTTCTCCTCTTAGAACCTTACGGTTCCAGTCGCCTGATCCTATTTCCTGATTCTATCAGGAGGCGGGGCGATTTCGCCTCGGACATCAGCTTTCGCTGCAGCCCGTCTGCTCAGTTCACCTTTCTCCTTGCGGAGGCGGGTCTACCTGAGGGCCATTGTTTTCCGATGCCATCGTGCGGATTGGCTATTCCGCAAGCTTAGGTTACCCTAGGCTTTTGGGCGGTTCGCTTTGGCTTTTCCCTTCGCTTGCCGTCATCCTTGGTTTTTCCGGTTTACCGGGGAAGGCAGGATTCCTTCCGGGGGTTGCCCTTCCCTGCTAGCTTACCTTATGGCTAAGGCTTACAGACAGGAGAGCCAGTTTTTTAGCTCATTTACGAGGTGGGGTGGCTCTTCCCACTGGGAGAGGCGATGGAGTTCGCCTTTTCCCGATCGCGGATGTTCCTTTTTCAAGGCTTTCCGCAGGTCCCCTATTCACCAGTTGACTGGCCGCCGGGGCGTCCCTTGGGCGGTGGCTTTCCTTACCCCAAGGCAAGGAGCCCTCACAAGCGCCTCCTCCCTAACCTTTCGGCTAGGTTTCTTCGCTTGCCTTCCCCTTCTCGGTTTACCGATCCCGGGAGTTAGGTAGGTGCCGGGTTTCAAGGTTCCGGTACCCTTTGTCCATTTCTGGGCAGTCGACCTTTTGGGCCTTGCAGCCAGGGGCATCGTTCGTTCCCCGCATGTTACTTAAGTAACATGGTTGTCGCAGTTTCGGAGGTTTTTGAGGACTTCCGTTCCCTGCGGAACACATAACTATACTCCTATTGATGAATCGTGCAAGCATTTTTTGCAAAATTTTTTAAACTTTTTTGGTAAATATCTAAAGATATTTAAATTTTTAAAATATTTTGTAATTTATTCTCTTTAGCCTTAAAAACACCTAAAACTGATCAAAAACAAAGAAAACCCGCATATACACACGTATGTGCAGTATGCGGGCGCTCATTTGATTATTTATTAGTTATTAACGTGGACTAGGGAGACCTTATCCATCCAGCACCAGCCTCCGGCGGCTTGGAAATCCATATCTAAGCCAACCTTAATGGTAGTCTTCTCTTCTAATTCGAAGGTTTGTTCCACGGTGCTCCAATTATTCCAGCCATTTAATGAGGCCGCTTTGGTGGCAAAGTCAGTGCCATTAACGCTAACGAAGAGCTTGGCCGCATAGGTGGCGCATTCTCCCATTAGATCAAAGCTGAGTTTGAACTTGCCGGCGGGAATGTCTTTGATTTCTTGATGCACCCTAAAGTGGACGGGATTTGGATCATAGAGGTTCAGTCCGTACGATCCTTCCGTATGGCCTTTATCAGTGTCTTTAGGCCAGAAAGTATCGATATATTCGACTCCTTCAGTAAAGATCTCCATCTTCCAAGCTTGATAAATTGATTCACTGGCATCTTCGAATCCGCCTTTAACGATATATTCGTCGAGGTATTCGGTCTCTTCGCCTGGATCAACCGGAGTCTCTTCATGATTGAAGACTTTTAATGACTCATAAGGTTTGCCGTTTTTATCGAAGAAGGCTTCGTTATCGACTTTGCTACCTTCGTGTTTAGGGTTGCCGCTGCCATCGATTAAGTATTGCTTAACATCGGCGTCATATTCTTTGGCATAATGGTTAGCCCAACCAGATCCATTGGCGCCCCACAACCTTTGGTACTCATTCCAGGTGCCACCCGCCTTAGCGGTAATCCAAGTGCCTTCCCAATAGCAAACGCCTAAGCCATTGGTGGTGTCTTTCATGGTGTCTATGACGTTTTTAACATGTTGAGCTTGGCCAGCGACGGTAATGTCATATGGGGTGACATCGCTACCGCTAGGTGAGGTATTGCCAGTAAGGTCAGTATCAACCGTGGTATTGGCATAGCTAGTCTCCATGACCATGACTTTCTTGTTATAGTGACTAGCCACGTAAGATAAGGTTGATTTGAGGTTATCTAAGGTTCCATGCCAATATGGATAATAGGAAGTACCAAAGACATCGTAATCCAAACCATTGTCATATAGGGTTTTGGCATTAGTGGGATGGCGGCCTTTTTCTGGGTTGGTGAAATGGACGGCAACCAAAGCTTTGGGATAAACCTCGCGGACGGCTTTGCTGCCCTGGGCCATCAAAGCAATCGTATTGGCGGCCACTGTCTCACCAGCCATCTTGAAGTTATTGGTTTCGTTGCCGACTTGGACCATACCAACGTCTACCCCGTTATTCTTTAATAAGGTCAAAGAATCGAAGGTGTACTTATATAAAGCTTCTTTCTTTTGGGTTAACGTATAGTCCTTCCAGGCTTTCGGGGCGGTTTGTTTCATGGGGTCAGCCCAGAAATCGCTGTAATGGAAGTCCACGAGTAATTTCATGCCGTACTTAGTCGCACGTTTACCAATGGCTAAGGCATTATTAATGTCGGAATTACCACCGCCATAACCGTTGCCGTCGCTATCGAAAGGATCGTTCCAAACACGCACACGGATATAGTTAATTCCATTTAAAGACAAGGTTTTGAAGACGTCTTGTTCATTACCATCGAAATCATAATATTTGGCGCCACCCTTTTCGATGGAAGGAACAGCGGAAGCGTCCATGCCATAGATAAAGTCAAATGATTTGGGCGGGATTTCTTCGGAAGAGCTAGAAGAGGAAGAACTGCTGCTAGAGGAGGAACTGGATGAAGATTTGCTACTTGAGCTAGACGAGGGAGAAGAGCTCGATGAACTTGAAGACTTACTAGAGGAACTGCTGGAGGAAGATGGTTCGCTTGAAACGCTAGGCTCGGAGCTAGGTTGGCTTTCCGAGGAACTAGAAGATGACGATGTTGGCGAAGTCCCACAGGCGGCTAAAAGCATCGCCATGGCAATCGCCGAGAATAAAGATTTACTACCCTTCATGGTCATTTCTCCTAAAGTCGCCAAAAATATACCATATAAAAACATTAATAGTAATGTTGAGTTTCCCAAGGAAAAACAAAGGCGACCAGCGGCCGCCTAGATGATTAATGGATTATGTTTCTAAACCCGGAACTTATGGTTTCGATAATAGCAGGCTCCGTGCCACCGGAACCATCGACGGCTCCGTTGATTTTTTCAATGACCTTGGGTAAGTAAGCGGTCATGACGTCAAATAGGCCTTCTAGGACGGTGAATACCATTAAGGCAATGCCGATAATAGGGATAAATTTGTCGATCTTGGGATTCTTGTGGGTTTTGGTATAAGAGAATAGCAGTGCCAAAGGCGAGATGAATATCAACATCAGCGAGCTGCCAATGCCTACGTTAAGCAAAGCTTCGATTCGATAGTTTAGTTCGATTATGGCCGCTTCTTGGGCTACTGGGTCGTTCCCATAAATCTGGGCGGCGGTAGCTACGTTATTGGCGATGATCAAGGTGATGGCGTAGGAGGCGCCGAAATCCAAAACGGCGCAGATTGCAAAGACGATGGCAATCATGATGGAAACGCGCAAGGAATGGGCCCGGGTGGTCGTATAAATTTCGTAAGCAGCAGTATCGCCACCGTTGCGCTTTAAGTGAAGCTTCTTGGCGATCTTAAGGCAAACAACGATGATAACGAAGGCGGCGAATACGAAAGGCGGTTTGTTGGGGAAGAGGAAGATAACGAAAGCCGGGACGGAGAAGTAACCTAACATGATGAAATATTTGAGGAAGGAAACCCCGACTTCGTAGATGATGGGCAAAGCGATTAAGGCTCTGAAGATATAAACCTTCTTACCGGCAAAGGCTTGGGATTTGGGTTCGTAGTTAGCGAAGAAGAAGAGCAAGACGCAGAGGAATAAGTCGATGAAGACGTTAAGCGTATAAGCCTGACGCCCGGATAAGCCAAGGATTGCTCCGGTCATCATCGTGGCATCCCACATGTTGATGGTGCCGTCAACGGCGTGCATTAATTGGAATACGTACTTAAAGACCACGATATTGGCGAGCAGATATAAGCCAAGGGCGGCTCCACCATAGAACATCAATAGGCCTCTAAATTCATTTTTCCTTCGCAAGATGGTGGCGAAATTAGCCAGCATGAACAAAGGGACGGGCATGCCCGAAATCCAGTCGGCGGCCTCGATGACCCATTTGAATTTATCGGGCTGTTCCGGAGACAATTTGGCGGCAAAGGAAAAGATCAATCCTAACTGAGCCAAGATCATGCAGACCCAGCCGATGATTCTGATGTGACGATAGGAAAGGAACCCACCGTATTTGATGTCGTTTTCCGGTGTCCTATCGCGCCACTTAATGCGTTTAGCTTGTGCTTCGGCCATAAAACCTCGCTTTCCTCTAAGTAGAAGATTCTAAGATTACAATAGGATAGCAAAATGGAAAGATAATTCAAGCGCGCGTGGGCATAAAGAAAAAAGGCCTTTGCCGAATAAGTCCGCAAAAGCCTAATTAATTATGCAAAACCCGCTTATTTCTCTTGGTAACGGTCCGGATTGTATTTCCGGAATGGAACGTATTTAGAGACGGTTGCGAGGTAGATTTTGTATTCGGGATATTTGCTATTGGAAACCCCTTCGCCGAACGCCGAACTCCCTAAGAAAAGGAAGATGAGGAGAAGCGGTCCGGCCATGGTCCAGTTGAAGATGCCATAGGTAGCGGCCCCGGCTCCGATGACGAATAGATAGAGGAAGAGCCAAATGGCTTGCTCCCCTAAATAGTTGGGGTGACGGGAATAGGCCCATAGCCCAGTGGTGTTGAAGCCTTTGTTATAAGGAGCAGGTAATTCTTCTAATTTCTTGCCTTCCTTAAGCATGTTGTTCTTGGTGGTGTGAAAAGCCATTTGTTGTTCGTCGGCCGCAGTTTCGATAAGTAAAGCGGCCAAGGCCAAACCGGTGGCCAAATAATCAACCCAGCCTAAAGGGGCGTCGCTAGCCATGCAGACCAAAGCGGGTAAGCAAATGGCTAAGACCAAGGCGTTTTGATAGATGGAGATGAAGAAAAGATCAAAGCAAGCCCAGGCACCGCGATTCTTTAGGTATTTGCTTTGACGGAGAACCTGCCAGCGATAATCTTCTTCGCCCTGCCAGAATTTAAGCCTATAGGCTCCTTTGCGGGCGAAATTGACGGTAAGGCGGATTCCCCATAAAGTGACGATGATGGCAAATAAGACCAAACGCGGCTTAAATTCGCCAACCCCAGCGATAACCCAGCTATAGGCAATCGGCAAAATGGACCATAACTTATCCATTTGGGAATTGTTCCGGGTAAGTTCGCCAATTACAAAGCAATATAAAGCCGAGCACCCGCAGATGATGCCGACGATCATGAAAGCCTTGAGTTGTTGGTCGTTAAGCACGATGGGCGAAAAGACAAAACCAAGTACCGTTAAGGCGATGACCACGATAACCGTGATAGCGGTTCCTAAATACTTCTTCATAAAAGATACCTCTACTTCAGGAAGAAAGGGCAAACCCTAAATTAGGATTTCCCCCGAATTAATAAGGCGTCTCTTCCCATCTTCGTTAACGATTAAATTAAACGCCTCATCCACCCCTATGGCCACACCAGACACGGTTTTGCCCTTATCCAGCCGCCGAATATTCTTGCCATAAAGGTAATCTCTTTTTCTAAATTCCCTTAATAGCTCGTCGCCCTCGATTGAGGCGACGTCGAAATAGTTTACTAGGTAGCCACATATTAGGTCAAAGAGTTTATCGTTATCCCCCTCTTCCCCTTTTTCTAAATAATAGGAAGTCGGGGCGTGGGCATAGTCGCCTTCAAAGGTCTTTTGGTTAACGTTGACCCCAATGCCAATTACTAAGTAATCAGGTAATGATCCCTGCAACAATATGCCACAGATTTTCTTATCATCACAGTAAACGTCATTGGGCCATTTGATGGTCAAACCATCTAACCCCAGTTCCTTTAAAGATAAGGTAACCGCGACGGCCGCCCCTAAGGAATAGAGCCCGACCTTTGAAGCATCAGGATTCTTAATTAGCATCGAGAAGAGCAAATTCTCGCCCGGGGCGGAGCTCCAGGTATGATCCCCCCGACCCTTACCCGCGCTTTGGAAGTCGGTCCTAACAAAAGCAAAAGGACCGAATTCGGTCCAATGCTCTATCAAGTAGGTATTACTCGAAGGCAAGCTAGAAAATCTTAACCTAGGGTAATCCATACTTATAAGAATAGTAATAAGAGGACGCCTGCGGCAACGGCCGAACCGATAACCCCGGCGACGTTAGGTCCCATCGCGTGCATGAGCAAGAAGTTGGTGGGATCTTCCCTAATGCCTTCTTTATGGACGACACGGGCCGCCATAGGAACGGCGGAAACACCAGCGGCCCCGATCATGGGGTTGACTTTGCCATGGGTGGCCACGCACATGATTTTGCCCGCTAGGACACCACTTGCCGTAGCAATGGAGAAGGCGATGATACCCAAGACGAAGATAAGGATGGTATCGACGGTAAGGAAGGTTTGGGCATCGGCGGTGCAGCCAACGCAGACACCAAGCAAAATGGTGACGATATACATCAAGGTCTTGGATAAGGTTTCGGTGATCTGAGGAACGACGCCCGATTCCTTGATGAGGTTACCAAGCATCAAGCACCCAATTAAGGCCCCGGCGCTAGGCACGATTAAGACGGACACAATGGTAACGATGATGGGGAAGAGAATCTTCTCCGTTTTGGAGACTTCCCTGGGCATTTCCATCTTAATCTGACGTTCCTTCTTGGTGGTGAGGAGGCGGATTATCGGAGGTTGGATAACCGGAACCAAAGCCATGTAGGAATAGGCGACGATCGCAATGGAAGAAAGATATTCGGGGGCTAATTTCGTGGTAACTAAGATGGCAGTCGGACCATCGGCGCCACCGATGATACCGATAGCGGAAGCGATTTTTCCGTCGAACTGGGTCCAGCCAAGGCCGTTTTTGCCAATGGCAATCGCCCCGATAAAGGTGATGAAAATACCAAATTGGGCAGCCGCACCTAGGAGCATGGTCTTCTTATTCGCAATAAGCGGACCGAAGTCGGTGGTCGCGCCGATGCAAAGGAAGATCAAGCAAGGATAGATGCCCAACTTGACGCCATAATAGAGGAAGCCGAATACCCCACCGTAGTTCCCATCCGCATCCTTGTAGAATATTTCCTTGCCTACGAAGGGCAAATTAACAAGGAGCATGCCAAAGGCGATGGGAAGGAGAAGATAGGGTTCAAACTTCTTCTTGATGGCTAAGAATAGTAGTAACAAGGCCACCGCTATCATGATGAGGTTAAGATAACCTCCGTTAGCAAAGAACCCGGCAATACCGGAAGATTCGAAGAAGGCCTTTAATATTTCCCAAATCTTGTCCATGGTTATTATCCGATGATGGCAAGAGGTTGTTTAGAAGCGACGCTGGCGCCTTTTTCGACCAAGATCTCGGTAACGGTGCCGTCAAAAGGCGAAACCACATCGTTTTCGAGTTTCATGGCTTCGACGATGAATAAAACGGTGCCTTTCTTAACGGCGTCGCCGACTTTGACCTTGATTCCGACGACCGTGCCTTGGATTGGGGAGGGGACTTCCTGTCCATTCCCGCTAGCCTTGGGGGCGGTCACGGCGGGGGCGGCTTCTTTTTTAGCTTCCGCTATGGCAGCCGCGGGGGCGGCTTGGGAAGCGACTTCGTCAATGGCTTCTAGTTCGACTTTATAAGCCTTGCCGTTGACTTTGATTTTATAAACCTTCATTGATTAATCCTCCGTTCTGGTGATGGAGACGATACGGGCGTCTTTGCCGAACTCACGATGGAAGTCGATGGTCGCGGCTAAGGCCGCCACCACGGCATCTTCGTCTTCCTCGAGGATCTTGTTCTCGGGGCGAGGCGATATCGTGGTCTTCTTCAAAACGACCGTATAACCTTTTTGGATGAGCCAGGTGGCAAAAATGATGATGATGAGGGTAAGGAAGACGATGGCCATGGCGATAAGGGCGATCAAAAACGCTTGGCCAGTATCGACATCAGCTCCTCCCCATACTCCAAAGGTCAGCATCGTTAGGCCTCCACTTTGATGAGGGTGGGTTTGGCATCCTCGTTGCGCTTATTGATGAACTTTAAGGCAACGTCTCCGAATAAGGCAATGGATAAAACATCCTCATCGGACTTGGCCACGCCTTTATATTGTTTCTTAAGTTCGGCGAATTCGGGCTTTAAATCATCGGCGGGACGATAGGTAATGACCTTATCATCACCGATGATCTTATGCCGGATTTCCTCGTCGACCGGCGCGGGGGAAGCCCCATAACGGCCATGGAGGTATTCGTTGATTTCCTTAGGAACCATCTTGTAACGTTCGCCGGTGACGACGTTAAGCACGGCTTGAGTGCCCACCATCTGGGAAAGCGGGGTGACCAAAGGAGGATAACCCATATCCTTCCGGACGTTGGGAACTTCCTTCAAAACGTCATCGAGCTTATCGGAGGCGCCTTGTTGCTTCAATTGGTTGATGAGGTTAGAAAGCATGCCGCCGGGGACTTGGTATTTGATGATGTTGGCGTTAACCGACAAAACCTTGGGATTAAGCAACCCATTAGCGAGGTATTTGGCCCTAACTGCTTGCATCTTGCTAGCGGCGGCATTAAGCATGTCGACGTTGAGCTTAGGATCATATTCGGTACCCTGCAAAGCGAAGTTAAGGGATTCGGTGCAAGGCTGGCTGGTACCACCCGAAAGGGGAGACAAGGCGCAGTCGACGATATCGACGCCGGCTTCGATGGCTTTAAGATAGGTCATCTCGCAAAGCCCACCGGTGCAGTGGCTATGTAGCTCGATGGGAAGCTTGGTGTTTTTCTTTAAGGCCGAGATAAGTTCATAGGCATCCTTGGGGAGCAAAACGCCCGCCATATCCTTGATGCAAATGGAGTCGGCACCCATCGCTTCGATCTTTTTGGCAAGGTCGACATAGTAAGCGACGGTGTGGACGGGGGAAGTCGTATAGGACAAAGCGATTTGGCATTCCCCGCCGTATTTCTTCGTGGCTTTGACCGCGCATTCGAGGTTACGGATATCGTTTAAGGCATCGAAAATACGGATGATATCGATACCGTTTTT
>CAMOQM010000027.1 GCA_946622925.1 uncultured Caryophanales bacterium
AGTTAAGCGGGGAAAAATCTACGAAGCCATCGATAAATATGCCGCGATCAGGGCTTTGGCCGCTATTGACCGTAGCCAAGTTTCGGTCCTCGTAATCGATGCCTCTACCGGAATCATCGATCAAGACCGTCATGTCTGTGGTTATGCTTTAGAAGCTAAAAAAGGCATCGTCATCGTCGTCAATAAATGGGACCTTGCCCCCAAGGGAATGCAGCAGCAGGACTTCGAAGCCGAAATCAGAAAGAGATTTAAATTCGTGGATTTCGCGCGCGTCATATTTGTATCCGCGTTATCGGGCAGGGGAATCGATCAGATATTGCCTGCTATCGAAGAGGCTTACGAATCCGCCAATAGGAGGGTTCCAACTTCGTTGCTTAACCAAATCATCAACGATGCCCAGACCATGAACCCGACCCCGGAATTCAACCATGGACGTTTGAAGATCGTCTTCGCTTCCCAAGTCGCGGTCAACCCACCGACCTTCGTTTTCTTCTGCAACGGACCCCAGTACGCCCATTTCTCTTACACCCGTTATTTGGAAAACCGTTTACGCGATTCCTTTAACTTCACGGGCACCCCATTCAACATCCTCTATCGGGAACGTAAGTAGAGTTTCCATTTAGGTTGCCCAAGTAGCCATCTTTTGCAAGCGCTTACATTTTGATACGAAAATCTTTGCAAATCTTACGATGCCATGCTAACTTATAGTCAATAAACCAATCAATAAGGAGGATTATTCCCATGAACAAAGCTGAATTGGTCCAAGCCGCCGCCGTCAAAGCTGAAGTATCCCATCGTGATGCTGAAAAGGTCATTGATGCCCTTCTCGAACTAATCGAAGAGAAGTTAGTCGCCGGCGAACCCGTTAAGCTATCCGGCTTCGGCATCTTCGAAAAGAAGGAACGCGCTGCCCGCGTTGGTACCAACCCCGCCACCGGTGATAAGATCCAAATCCCGGCTGCCAAGTCCGTCGCCTTCAAGCCCGCTCGTGGTCTAAAAGAAAAGCTCCAATAAGCTGACTAATTACCGTCATCACCAGAGGTGGCGGTTTTTATTTGCCTTTTTTCTTATTACAATATCCTCATGTCGGTTGCTCTTTTCGATCATTACGCCGCTTTATTCGCCAAACATGGAATCACCCTCTATATGGTGGGCGGTTCGGCCCGCGATTATCTTCTAGGTTTAGAAGTCCGTGATTTTGATTTCGTTAGTAAGGCCACGCCTGATGAAACCCTCTCGATATTAGGAGAAGGGGATGATACCTTTGCAAGATTTGGCACCATTTCTTTAAGGAAAAATGGAGCCTCAATCGATTTCATGACCTTCCGGGAAGAAGGAGATTATGGAGATAGCCGTCATCCTTCTTATATAAAATTCGTTGAAGATATCGAAATAGATTCCAATAGACGGGATTTCACCATCAATGCCCTCTACATTGACCCTGAGTATAAAGTATTGGATTTTCATGGTGGGCTTACCGATTTAGAAAATAAAGTCATTCGCTTTATTGGCGATCCCGAAAAAAGGATTAAGGAAGATCCCTTAAGGATACTTAGGGCCAAACGTTTTTCTAAGCGGCTTGGCTTTACTATCGACCCACTAAGTGAAAAGGCTATGAATGACTTGGCGTTCTTATTAGGAAAACTTAATCCCGAAAAAGTGATGATGGAAAGCAAAAAGGAGTAGAATACCCCCATGGCACCTTCTTATTACGATTCCGATTTAATTGACTTCCGTCTGCTTCTCCTTGATTCCTATAAGACCATGGGATTAAGCGAAGAAGAACTTGCGACTATCTTGATGGTCGATCATCTTTCCAAACAAGGGAATAATTTTATCACCGCCGATCTGCTAGCCCTAAAGATGACCATGAAGAGCAAGAAAATCGATGCATGCCTCGCTTCTTTGCTAAGTAAAGACCTTATTTCCTATGAAACTTATAAAGGCTCGATGCGGACCTCTCTAGAACCCCTTAGGAAGAAGTTATATAAACAATTCCAAGCCAAGATGGAGAAGGACCGGGCCAATTTGGTTTCGGCCGAAAGAGAAGAAGTACTCCACCGGTTATTTCAATATTTCGAGAAGCGGCTAAACCGCACTTTGTCGCCTTTGGAAAACGATTCGATTTCCAATTGGCTTGACGATGCCTATAACGAAGAAGACATCAAGAACGCCCTTGAAGACGCGCTGGCCAAAAATAAAAAGAGCTTTAAATCCATCGATAAGCAATTAAGGATCGGACGGACCAAATCCGATATCGATAAAGAAGGCTATTCCGGAATCGGCGAGAACTGGAATCAGGATATCGAACGGACCATCGAAATCGCCAAAACCAAGTGGGTTGATGATGAGAATTAAGCCTGAGACGGTTTTTAGTGAACTGGATAAACTTTTCCCCAACGCTAAGGCGGAGCTAGTTTTCCATAATGACTTCGAATGCCTTATCTGCGTCGTCCTTTCGGCCCAGACAACCGACGTTTCCGTTAATCGCGTGACCCCGGCTCTATTCGCCAAATATCCGGATGCCTTTGCTTTAGCAAAAGCCAAACAGGAAGAAGTCGAAGGTTTTATCCGGTCCATCGGTTTATATAAGAACAAAGCCAAGAATATAATCGCCCTTTCTAAGGCGTTAGTCGAACGCTATGACGGCAAGCTACCCCGCAGCAAAGAAGAACTAGTGACCTTACCAGGTGTCGGCAATAAAACCGCGGCCGTGGTAGGCGGAGAATGCCTTGGTATCCCTTCAGTGGCGGTCGATACCCATGTTTCGAGAGTGACCAAGCGGCTTGGCTATGCCAAAGAAGACGATGAACCGATGGAAATCGAGGCTAAATTAGAAAAAGACTTCCCGAAAGAAGTCCAAGTCAGATTGCATCATCGAATGATTTTCTTTGGTCGGCGGATTTGCCATGCCAGGAATCCAGAATGCGACAAATGCCCGTTTTCCCAAGGCTGCCTTTATTTTAAGAAGACTTCTTCCAAAACCGGCAAATAATCGTAACGGGGTCTATATAAGGTGGGCACAAGATGCCCATTTTCTTTTATCTGGGCAAAGGGGATGGAGGCCCGGGGTCTAGAGCGATAGAAATCGATGACGTATTGGGCTTTAAGCAAATAGACTTCTTGGTTGGCTACCATATTGATGAGAAAGAAAGCTATGCCCCCATGGGCGATTACCCTTTCTAAATGTTCGATTTGTTGTAATGGGATATTGGATAAGGGGAAGCTGGTCTTGCTATGGCATGATTTGGCTTCGAAATCGATATAGTGGCCTTTGTAAACGCCGTTATAGTCGGTGGTGGATTGGGTCTCGAAATAGGCTTGGGTGATGATGGCGCCTTTAGAGTAATCGACTTTGACCACGTTAATGGGAGTGGGGCGCTTAGTAATGCAGCATAAACCTTGCTCGGTATAGTATTGGTTAGTCTGGTTAATACCGTCTTCAAAATCCATGCCACGATTCCCGGCGGCGATTTTAGGAGTGTATTTTTTGGCGGGGCTTTTGCGGGCGTTTTGGACCAAAGGACGGACGCCGGCAGGGTATTTTACCTCGCTCATTTGAGGCTCTCCTTAACGATATAGTCATATTCTTCGGGGGTGACGGTTTGCCCGTTCAATAATCGTTTGGCCACTTCTCTTAACGGAGCGGGAATGGAATGAGTAGCGGTCAAGACGTGCTTATATCCTTCTATGGTAAGCTCGGGTTTTTCTAAGAAGGCAACGTAGAGATTAAGAAGGTTTTTGGCATCGGCGGTGGCTCCATGGGCTACGCCTTCGAATTCTAGCCCCATCCGGTTGCAGATATTGGAAAGGGAAAGGAAGTTGCCGTTATCATCACGGAAGAAATTGCCAAGGTAGACTTCGAAGTTGAAGCAATGGCGGGATAGGTAACGGCTCACTTCTCTAGACGCATCCATGTTGTTTTCGCTGGAGGCTTGGAGGATTCTGGGGTCTTGATCGCCATAGCAGACCAAAAGGGTCCGGTTGAACTCTTTGCCAAGATACTTTTGCAAACCGGTTAAGACTTCGCGATAAGAAATGCCTTTCTTTTCGATAAGTTTTTCGTCGATGCCGGTAAGTTTGGTGACGACCGCGCCAATCCTATGTTTGGGCTTAACGTAAGCGTGGTAGGGCTTAAAGACTTTCTTAATGGATAAATCATCATTCAAAGTAACCCTAAAAGCCCCGATTTCGATGAGTTCGTGGCTTACTTGGGTGGCCTCTAAATCGAAGAAGAGGAGGGTGCGGCGTTCGCCAAAGATGCGGTGCAAATCTTTCATAACGGGGTATATCGTAACAAATTTAAGGCAAGAAAGGGTATCCCAGTGGATAAAGGTTTGAATAATCCCCTATTCTTCGATATAATCGAAGTCGGTCTATGGAAGAAAATTCTTTTAATCTAAACGAAACGAAGATCCTCAATAAGGTCTTCTCCGCCAACGTCAAAGGCTATGATCCCGATGAAGTTGACTCCTTCCTCGATGAAATCATCGTGGATTACCAGTCCTTCGATAGGTATTACGCGGATTCAAAGAAATACATCGTCCAGTTAGAGACCGCCAACCGTCGCTTAAAGGAGGAAAACCAACGTATCGAGCAGGAAAGGGCGATGCTAAAGAAAAGATTCGAAGGTCTCAAAGAGTCCGACAATCCCAGTAAAGACAACATCGACTACATAACCCGCATCCGTAAATTGGAGAACGAGTTGTACAAATTCGGCGTTAATCCCCGCGACATCATATAAAAGTTATCCGGCCCGGACGGCTGCTGCCTGAAAAGGTAGAGGAAAGTCCATGCTCGCACCGCCTGCGATGGCGGTAGTGATTGCGCTAGGGGAAAAAATAACCCTAGGTACGGAGGAGTCCGTAACGGCGGAGGAACGTCTCAAGTAGACGGGAATCCCCAAGGTGCCACAGAGACGAGCTTGATGGCGACATCAAGATGAAACGCGGTAAACCCCACAAGCGAGAAACCCAAATTTGGTAGGGGAAGCGACCAGCCCGAAACGAAGGGAAGGTAGCCGACTTAGTCGAGATAAATTGCCGTCCTCGACATAACATGGCTTATAGGGCCGGATACTCATTGGTAAATCATTATGAAAATCAACATTCCAACCAAAATCACCATCGTAAGGATCGCCGCCGTGGTGGCCTTGCTCATTTTTTACTTAGTCGCCTATTTTTCCGGGGCCAATTCCTGGGCCGGCATCAAATTAGGCGATTCGGGAATTTATTTAGTCAATCTAATCGGCTGTATTGTCTTCATCATCGCTTCGATCACCGATTACCTTGATGGTCATTTGGCTAGAAAGTGGAACCAAGTCACCACCTTGGGTAAGTTCCTCGATCCTATCGCCGATAAGATGCTTGTCAATTCTTCCCTAGTCATCTTAGCCGTGACCATGCCTTTCTATGCCGGTGACCAATTGTTGATTCCTTGGTTCTGCGTCGTCTTAATGATCCTTCGCGACTTGGTCGTCGATACCATGCGTTTCGTCGCCGCCAGCAAAGGCGAAGTGGTGGCCGCCAATATCTTTGGCAAAATGAAAACCGTTTTCCAAATGATCGCCTTACCCTTGGTTTTCCTCAATGGCTGGCCCTTTAGCTATTTCGATGCCTCTTGGCACCCCTTATTAAGAATCAGCTCATTCTTCGTCTATGCCGCGACGCTCATGTCGGTTATTTCCGGCATCATCTATATGAAACAAAACGCCCATATCCTTAAGGAGAAGGAATGATGGATCGCTTCCATCTTCTTTTGCAAACCCTTGCCGATAAGAAATTGACCCTTGGTTCGGTTGAATCTTTAACTGGCGGAAAATTCGCCGCCAAAGCGACTTCCTATCCGGGTGCCTCTTTGGTTTATAAAGGCTCCTTGATAACCTATGCCGTCGAGGAAAAAGAAAACTTAGCCAAAGTTCCCGCTCGCCTAATCGAAAGATTTGGAGTGGTCTCTGAACCGGTTGCCAAAGCCATGGCTAGTGGTGGCAAGAATGCCCTTAACGTCGATGTTTGCCTTTCTTGCACCGGAAATGCCGGACCAACGGCCGAACCGGGTAAAGCCCAAGTCGGAGACGTTTACGTCTCGGTTGCCTACAATAAAGCTACCTGGACCCTTGGATTCCATTTCGGAAGCAAGGCTAGCCGCGAAGAGATTAGGGACAAGACGATTGACGCTATGGTGGAGCTCGCATTATCCCTGTTCCCCTGCGACAAATTAGACGACGAAGAAAAATAAATTACCATTTCGGTCGATTTATTCCGTATAAGAAAAGTGGAGGTGGCAATATGCCCGCAGAAAATTCCAAAGAAAAGGCCTTAGCGGAGGCCCTCAAGTCCATTGAAAAAGCCTATGGAAAAGGCTCCGTAATGAAATTAGGCGAAAGGCCGCATGTCAACGTTGACGTCATCCCCACTGGTTCGATTTTATTAGACCAAGCCCTCGGGGTGGGTGGTTATCCTAAAGGAAGAATCATTGAAATCTATGGTCCTGAATCTTCTGGTAAGACCACTTTGGCTCTAGAAGCCATCGCCCAAGCCCAGGCCAAAGGCGGTACCGCGGCCTTCATCGACGCCGAACACGCGATCGACCCTGAATACGCGGCCAAATTGGGTGTCAATATCGATGATCTAATCCTTTCTCAACCTGACTCTGGCGAACAAGCTTTAGAAATCGCCGAGATGTTAGCTTCCTCTGGAGCGATTGATTTGATGGTAATCGACTCGGTCGCCGCATTGGTTCCCCAAGTCGAACTAGACGGCGTTATGTCGGATAACCAAGTCGGCGTCCAGGCTAGGCTTATGTCAAAAGGCTGCCGCAAAATCGCCGGTATCCTAAACCGCACTGGATGCGTCGTTATCTTCATCAACCAACTCCGTGAGAAAGTCGGCGTCGTTTATGGCAACCCCGAAGTCACCACCGGCGGCCGGGCCTTGAAGTTCTATGCTTCCATCCGTATCGATATCCGTCGCGCCGATGCCATCAAATCTGGCACTGACATCGTCGGCAACACCGTCAAAGTTAAAGTCGTTAAGAACAAAGTCGCTCCGCCGTTTAAGAGCTGCACCATCGATTTGATCTTCGGCAAAGGCATTTCCCGTTATGGCGAATTATTAGACCTAGGCGAAGAACTTGGACTCGTCGGCAAAACCGGAAACTGGTACCAGATCGGTGGCGAGAAAATCGGCAATGGCAGGGAAGCCAGTAAGACCTACTTGGCCGAGCATCCCGAAGTTGCCGATGAATTAGAAAAATCCATCCGCCAATCCTTCAAAACCGAAGAAGACGCTTAATTAGTAGGGAGCCTAATCGCTCCCTTTTCTAATATCGCTGATAATAGATATTTAAAAAGTTAATCAAGGCGAAAACAGATGCACGTATTTCGCCTTTTTATGTTTTTGGCCCTTTTTTATGCGACCTTAGGAAAATCCAAACTACCCAAGTGAGGGTTCCCTTGTTACAATTATCCCGTACCAAAGGTACAAATTGTCTCAATCCATTTGTTTGTTAGGGGCTATTCCCTAGGTAAAATAAATTGATAAATTGGCATATTTCCCTGCTTTTGGGCGAATTGTTTTTAGGAGTAATTATCATGATTACATTTGCTGTTGAAACGGGCCCTTTTATAGGCGTCCTCATCGGCGGAATTGTAGCAGCGGCCTTCATTACCTGGCTGGTTTTCTTCCTTATCCAAAGGAATAAGGGCATCGCTGCTGGCAAAAACGCCGAATCCATCTTAAAGGATGCCAAAATCAAAGCTGACCACCTCGTTAAGAACGCGCAGCTTGACGCCCGGCAAATTGCCTTTGAGGAAAAAGAAAAATGCGAATCCGAAATTCGTACCCGCAAAGCCGAGATGACCGCCGAAGAAGCTAAGCTCACTCAGCGTATGACCGCTTTCGAAACCAGGGAAACCGCCCTCTTCGAAAAGGAAAAAGCCCTCGATACCAAGAAAGAACAACTCGAGAATTCCATCGCCTCCTACCAAAAGAGGCAATCCGAACTAGATGCGAAGATCGATTCCATAATCGCTGAACTCGAAAAAGTTTCTGGTATGTCGGTCCAAGAGGCCCATGACGAAATCATGAACCGCGTCGAATCCAAGATGTCGATGGAAATCGCCGCTTACATCAAAAACGCCGAAGAAGAAGCTCGCGAACAGGCCCAGGAAAAGGCTATGAACCTTCTTTCGATCGCTTGCCAACGTTATGCCCAAGACGTCACCACCGAGCGTAACGTATCCGTGGTCGCTTTACCTAGCGATGAAATGAAGGGTCGCATAATCGGACGTGAAGGTCGCAATATCCGTGTTCTAGAACAAGAACTCGGGGTTGATTTGGTTATCGACGACACCCCTGAGGCCATCACCGTCTCTTGCTTTGATCCGATTAGGCGTGAAATCGCCAGACGTTCTTTGGAATACCTCGTCAAAGACGGCCGTATCCAACCTGGCCGTATTGAAGACGTGGTCGCCAAAGTCAAAGCCGAAGTCGAAGAATCCACCATGAAATATGGCGAAGAAGCCATCTTCAAACTTGGCTTACCCAGGATGAACCGGGAACTCGTCAATTGCCTTGGCCGTCTCCATTACCGTACTTCCTATGGCCAAAACGTTTTGAAGCACTCCATGGAAGTCGCCTACCTCACTGGTTTGATGGCCGGTGAATTAGGCTTAGACGTTAACCTCGCCAGAAGGGCTGGCTTGCTCCACGATATCGGTAAAGCCATCGATTTCGAAGTCGAAGGTAGCCACGTTGAGCTTGGTGCCCAGCTTGCTAAGAAAGCCGGCGAAAACGATATCGTCATCAACTCCATCGAATCTCACCATGGCGACGTCGAAGCCCGTTCCATCATCGCTCATCTTGTCGCGGCCGCCGACACGTTGTCCGCCGCCCGCCCGGGAGCTAGAAGCGAGACCTTGGAAACCTATATCAAGCGTATTGAGGCTTTGGAAACCATCGCCAAATCCTTCGAAGGCGTGCAACAGGCCTATGCCATGCAATCCGGACGTGAGGTCCGTGTCATGGTTTTGCCGGAAAAGGTTTCCGATGCCGAAGCCACCCTCATGGCCCAACAACTTCGCGAGAAGATCGAGGCCGAGGTCACCTATCCTGGCCAAATCAAAGTCTCGGTTATCCGCGAATACCGGGCTAACGAAATAGCTAAATAAACCAAATGAAAGTCCTCTTCTTTGGGGATGTAGTCGGCCAACTTGGCATGGCCGCCATCGAAGCCAAGCTGCCCACATTGATTCGCCAATATGATGTCGATTTCGTCATGGCTAACGGCGAAAACGTGTCCAAAGGAAGAGGACTTTTCTATAAAGATTATGAGCGCCTTATCGCTAGTGGCGTCGAATGCGTTACCTTGGGTAATCACTATGATGCCAAAAAGGAAATCAACGATTATATCGAAGAAGTCGATAGACTAGTCCGTCCTGCCAATTTGTTGAAATTTGATAAAGGCGAAGGCGCTGTGGCTTATGACTTTGGGGATTATGAACTAGTCGTAATCAATATGCTTGGCCAAGTGTTCCTAAAGGATGAAGTATCTTCCCCTATCGTTAAGATGGAAGAAATAATCGAAGCCCATCCTGACGCCATATTCTTC
>CAMOQM010000028.1 GCA_946622925.1 uncultured Caryophanales bacterium
GTATTGCGGAGAATTGCTAATATAGAATTAACGTTTGAGCTTTGCATAATCGAAACGAAAACCGGCTGCAAAAGCTCCACGAATGCATCTTGGTCTTTGGAGAATTCAAGGAGTAAACCATAAAGCATCCTGAGCCGGAAATTCATCTCAGGCACATAAAAGGTCTTCCCACCATGGGTGGCCAAATTGGCTTGGATGGTTTGGTATTTATAATCGTAAGTGGAATCGAATTCGGTGCCGCAAAGCCACTTATCGATGCCATATCTAGCAAAGCCCCATTCCTGAGGCACGAATTGGGGGATCATGTCCGAGGCGCCGACGATATTGAAAATGTTATCGAAGTTGGATTTTAAATCGAGGTCGCTGGATTTAACGGCGGCCGGGGCGGCGAAGGTATAGGCATAAATATCATCTTTGCTGAAACCATGGGTCACGTTCAAATTGGCCGCGACCAAATTCGATACGGCCCCGGCCCTGGAAAACCCGGTGACCCAAATCTTGGTAGGAAGCTCAGATGGATAAGAGGCGATATAGGAAAGGACGCGGTCAGTCACTAAAGAAGCCGCTTCATTAAAACCTTCATGGCGATAGCCTTCCCCTAAGGTGAAGTTGGATTGCCACTCGTTTTCATAGTTGCCGCCGCGGATAGCTACCGCGATTAACCTAGCCTTTTGATCATTATAGGTGATGTCTTTGGCGGCGATGGCGCTGCCGACGGTATACATCGAGGTCTCTTTGTTATAGTCGTCATAACGGACCGAGATAAAACCGGCCTTCGTCAAATAATGGGATAAGGTGCCAACGTTCTTCCCGTCTTTTGCCTCCTTATCTTCCTTTTTGCTATTAAGGTTAAAAGAAGCGATGGCCATGCCTAGGGATTGCCTAGCCAAAAGATGATGATATTGGGTAGAGGGCTTAAAGAATATCTCATCGGAAAAAACGGTGTTATAAAGGTATTTGTCGGGAACGAGGTTCGGATCGATTATAACCGGCATATCGTCGCGATAATCGACGTCTTCTTCCTCATCGTGATGATAGGCATAAGAGAGGCTAGTAACAAAAGTTGACCTCTCTTTTTCCTGTGAAGAGGAGGTGGCGCTAAGCGAGGATATCCCTATAAAGGGCAATAATGCTAATAAAGCAATGGATTTAATCACGGCAAGATTATCATCCATTTTATCCTTTTAGGCGATAGCAAAAGCCCAATTAATCCAAATAATAGAACTCTACCAAATTCTAATTGCCTAATTTAAAATTAGTAAAACACCAAAGTCCTTTGGAGGAACATCTATGGTTGATAAGATGCTCGGGAATGTATTAGTTCTCTCATTAAAGGGGGAAATTAACTCCGCCAATGCAGGGGAAATAGAAAAGGAAGCCAATGAGAAGATAGCGGCCCATACTTTTTCTAAACTCGTGCTTGATTTCACCAATGTCACCTATGTTTCCTCGGCGGGACTCCGCGTTATCTTAAAGCTAAAACAAAAGTTTGATAACCTCGCCATCATCGAGGCCTCTTTAGTCGTCTACGACGTCTTATCCATGACCGGTTTTACCGATATCATGGAAATCCATAAAGCCCTCAATAGAGTTGACGTCAGTAAAGCCGAAGTCGTCGGAAGCGGCTTCTTCTCCACCGTCTACCGCATCGATAAAGACACCATCGTCAAAGTCTTTAACCGCACCTCCGATCCCGATCAAATAAACCGTGAACTTAGCCTCTCCAAGCAAGCCTTTATCCTTGGTATCCCCACCGCCATCTCCTATGACATGGTTAGGGTGGACGATAAGCTCGGCGTCCGTTTTGAGATGCTCGATTGCAAATCCTTAAAGGCCGCTTACCAAGAAAAGGTTGAGCCCTATGGCGAACTAACCAAGAAATACATCCAACTCCTAAAGACCATTAACACCACCGTTTCTACCGATGAACGTATCCCCTCGATGCTCAATCAGTACCGGGACAAGCTAGAGAAGGTCAAAGCCGACATAGGCAAAGACGCCTATGCCAAAATCGCTTCTTTATTCAATAACATGGATGATCCCAGAACCTTTGTCCATGGCGATTGCCATTTCAAAAACATTATGGTCCAGGGCAACGATCTCCTCCTCATCGATATGGATACCCTTTCCTATGGCAGCCCCTTATTTGAATTCTCCCAAATCTATGCCCCTTATGTGGCTTTTGACGAAGATGACCCCGGCAATTCGCTCCGTTTCTTCAATCTCCCCAGCTCCTTCTGTGTTGGCTTGTTCATGGACTTGCTAAAAGGCTATTTAGGTAAAGAAGACGTCAGCGAAGAATTAAAGAAGATCCAAGTGGCCGCCTACCTTCACATGATGTGGTGGACGGTCATGAATACTCCCGAGAATAAAGTTCGTTATAACGGCAACAAGAAGCGCCTCTTGGCGTTACTTCCCGAAGTAAACGACCTTAATTTCTAACTTAATAACTAGCAGCGAAGGCGATCCATGAGGGTCGTCTTTTCTTTCGGTTAAACTCTATAGACTAGGCTAAAATGGCGATAAATAGGCTAAATTAACCAGACTAGTTGGCAATAACAAAAGTTTTTATAAATGACAAACGATGACAAAGAATGACAAACGATGACAAAAAATATTTGAAATGACAAAAATGAGTGTTAACCTATTAGCAGGAGGGCTAGTAACATGGAGTCAAAAATGAATAATCCGTTTAACATAACGTTTGGCGAAGAGCCGGAAAACTTTATTCCTAGAATCACTGAACTAAATCAAATAACCGCCTCCTTTGATAGCGATTATCCAGAAACCAAGGTCTACATCCTAACAGGGCCTAGAGGCAGCGGGAAAACCGTTTTGCTATCCCACATCAAGCACATATATGAGGAAAGAAACGATTGGATAACCGTCGACCTGAACCCCTATGGGAACATGATTGAGCAATTGTGCGCGGAGATCTACGAAGAAGGAAAAATAAAACGCCTTTTCGTTAAAGCCGAATTCAACTTCTCCTTTAAAGGGGTTGGCTTTTCGATACATGGCGATACTCCGGTTAGTAACATCGAAACCCTTTCAGAAAAAATGCTCGCTTATTTGAAAAAGAAGAAAACAAAAGTCTTAATAACCATCGACGACGTCATTAAAAACGAGAACATGCGCTATTTCGTCCACGCCTACCAAAGCTACATAAGGGAGAAATATGATTTATATCTTTTAATGACCGGACTATACGGAAATATCAGCGACTTAGAAAACGATAAAGGGCTGACTTTCCTTGTAAGGGCCCCCAAGATTTATTTGGAGAAGCTTAGCCAAATCGCCATTGCCAATTCGTATCAAAGATTGCTTGGGGTCAACGAAAAAACCTCGATCCAACTCTCCAAAATCACGATGGGATATGCCTATGGATATCAGCTATTAGGAAATCTTCTCTACAAAAACGATAAAAACCTAAGCCCAGAGCTGCTTGAGACCTATGATTTGACCTTGGATGGCAACGTTTATTCGCTTATCTGGAATAATCTATCTAAGAAAGATAAAACTTTGTTAATCGCCGTGGCGGAAGGCCACACTGAAGTCAATGACATTCTATCTTATTTAGGAATCAATAATTCTACTTTGCAGGTCTATAAAACAAGGTTAGCAAAAGCCGGGTTAATCGACATAAAGTCGCGGGGGATAATAACTTTATCTTTACCTAGATTAAAAGAATTTATCCTCATGAAACGGGAATTCGAAGAGAATAACTAAAACATCTAGAAAGGCGGAAAGGTGAATCCCTTCCGTTTTTTATTCGCCAAATAGCAGCACCACGGCCACTAAGATTTGTTCGTTGCTTAATCTTCCTGAAAACTGAAAACGCTTCGAACCGTCATATTTAGTGATGACGTTCCCGGATATCGAAGCGAAGAAACCGCCGAACACGCGGTTAATGGTATCTCCCGATTTAGCATAAAGATAATCCCCGTATATGGTTTTTATCTTGTTATTGCTTATTTCATAAAGTAATCCCCGGCCTTGGGCATAGACCCTTCCGTTTTCAAGGCGGTAATAGGCGTTATGGTCCATGTCGCGGATAGTGTCCCCATTAATCTCCAAAACCGGTCCATAACCTAGTTCGTTAACGTAACCCGATCCACCATAACTAGAAGATGGCTCGTTATCATAACGCGAGCGATTCTCATAAGACCGACGTTGGGATGGCGCATATTCATAATCACGCCTGGCTGGTCTTTCCCTAACTTCGGGTTCTCCCTTAGGCTTATATTCGTCTTCGGGCCCTTCCTTTGCTTCCGGTTCGTCACGCTTAAGGGGGTTCTTCTTGTTCCTAACCAAAGCGAAAATGCCTACGCCGGCAAAGAATAGCACCCAGATAGACACCCCAATCACAATGATGGCGATCGCGCCGTTAAAAGCGTTTTGGTCTTTGTTATATTGGCGAATCGCCGAAACCGTGCCATAGGCGATAAATAGAAGCGGGACAATGATTATCGCCAATTTCAAATAATGTCTACGCATGGCATTATTATCTTTGAAGATAGACCTTTAGACAACCTTTGTTATCCTTCCTAAATTCTTTACCTTGGCTTAAGATTAAGCCATGGATAGCCAGATCATCGAAAAAGCCAAAGACCTAATACACGTCCTATTTTCCGATCACCCGGACGGACATGACGTTAACCACACCTTAAGGGTTTATTCTACCGCCCTGGAAATAGCTTCGTATTACCCAAAAGCCGATAAAGAATTAGTCGCTTTATCCGCCCTTCTCCACGATGTCGATGACTATAAACTCTTCAACACTAAGAATAACGCGAACGCTAGGGCTTTCCTTGTTTCCCAAAATATAAGCGAAGGCAAGATTAACCAAATCATCGCCACCATCAATTCCGTCTCCTTTAGCAAAAACAAAGGCCAGGTCCCTCCCACCCTTGAAGGTAAAATCGTCCAAGACGCCGATAGATTAGATGCCATTGGGGCCATTGGTATTGCCCGTTGCTTCGCTTTCGGCGGGAAAAACGAGCGTTCCATGGAAGAGTCCATTAACCATTTCCACGAAAAACTGCTCTTGCTAAAAGATTTAATGAACACCGACGTCGCCAAAGCAAAAGCCGAAGAAAGGCACGCTTATATGGAGAACTTCCTAAAGGAACTAGATAAAGAAGGTTTAAGTGGCGTTCTCCCTTTTGATGAAGCAAAATAATCACGGATATGGAAACCTACAACTCTAATACATTAGTAAACCTAGCTAACTCAATCCTTAAGGAATACGGCGTAGAAACCTTTCACCCCACCATCCCGGAAGTCGATAAGCTAATCAAAGGCCGAAAGAAGATCGTCTTGGTGCTTTTCGATGGTATGGGGCAAAACATCACAAGAAAGCATCTAGAGGAAGATTCCTTTATCCGTAGCCATTATCAAACCACGATTAACTCCGTTTATCCCCCTACCACGGCCGCTGCCACAACCTCTTTATTAACTGGTAAGTTCCCTATCGAGACCGGCTGGTTAGCTTGGGCCACTTATTTTCCTGAGTTAAAGCGTAATATCATCCTTTTCCGGGGCGTTGACTATAACACCGGGGAGAAAATCGATTCCTCCCTTGCCTATAAGAAGTTCCCCAATAAGACCATGTTCGATTTGATAGAGGAACATAACCGAGACGTCAAAACTTTCTGCATCCAGCGTTATCCGATTCAAAAAGACGGCCCCAAATTCCTACGCACGGGGTTAAAAAGAATCAAAAAACTGACCCGGGAAAATGAAAAGTTATTCGGCTATTTCTATTGGGATTCCCCAGACCGGGAAATGCATGAAAACGGCATCGACGCCTCTATTGTCCACCGTAAGGTCAAGCGTCTTAACGCCTTCATGAAAAAACTGGCTAACCAAAACAAAGATACCCTCTTCATCTTGGTCGCCGACCATGGCCACATCAACACCGAATATATCGATATCTCCAAATATCCTGATCTTTATTCCCTAATCAGCCGGCCCGCTTGCCTAGAAAAAAGAAGCCCCTCCTTCTTCATTAAGGAAGGCAAGGAAAATGAATTCAAGGAGCTCTTCAATAAATACTTCGGAAACGAATTCGATCTATTATCCAAAGAAGAAGTCATCGCCTGCAAACTTTTTGGCGAAGGCGAAATCAGGGATGGGGTATTAGAAACATTCGGTCAGTTTGTCGCTTTATCTAGGGGCAAATATTCCTTATATAGCCCAAGCGAATTCGCTTCCATTAGCCTTTTCCCCGGCCATCATGGCGGCGGAACGAAAGAAGAGAGGCTCATCGACCTCTCTATCTATAATCTATAACGTCTTTAGATCTGCCTTCTGTCTTTGCCGGTTTTGGTGTAATACTCGGCTTTATCTTTGTACATCATCTCATCGGCTTTCTTAACCATTTCCTCGAGGTTCTTGGTCGGGGCGGGGTTATAGCAATAACCGATGGAACAACTATATTTGGTTTGGTCGACCTTGGCTTGGATCCAGGCCACCAAATCTTTGACTTCTTCTTCGCTTGTCTTGCGGCAAATAATCATGAATTCGTCGCCACCCATCCTATAAACGGATTGCTTTAAGCTGACCGAACTAGAGAAGCATAAGGCCAAAGTGGCAATGGCTTGGTCGCCCGCCAAATGGCCCTCGTTGTCGTTAATGGTTTTTAGTCCATTCATATCAATGGAAATAAAGGCGGTTATTTCCTTGGGATTCTCCCTAACCATCGCGTAATAAGCCTGACGGTTTAATAACCCCGTTAAGGCGTCTTTCTTGGTTAACTGAAGGATAAGGAAGACGTAATAGACGAATAAGGCCACCGCGATGGTGGTTGCGAATATCTTCGAATAATTCTTACCCATGATAAAGGGGAAGACTAAGCCAGTCGCAAATGAAACCGCCATAAAGGCGATCGGGATAATCTCGCTGGCTTGCTTGTTGCTTTGCTTAATCAGGATAAAGACGAGGAATAAGGAATAGACCCCAACCCCGATATAAGGTAAATAACCTAGCGGCCCACGGACCAAATCCCCGGCTTCATTGATGGTGAAGACGATACCCGTCCAAATCGAAACGACATTAACGATGGCAAGCAGTCCCGCCGGGACCAAAACATACCATCTGGCCCTTTTTACCAAGGTGAACAAAATAAGGGAAAGGATGATGGGGGTGGCGCTATATCTGATGGCCATCATGATAATCCTAACGTCTCGATATTGGTTTATCTCGCTTAGATGGAATTCGGTGTAGGTGATAATCGATAGAGCAAAGACGACGACAATTAAAACATAGAGACGAATAATGGTGTGCTTATTAAGGAAAACCGTTATTTTCAAGGCGATTACAAAAGCGACCAAAACCATGATTAATGGCCAGTTTTGAATCAAATACTCGATAAAAACATTCATGCTTTGGTACCCCTTCGCAATATATTATCACCCCCAATATCAAACGTGGGGTTCCTTTTTATAAAAAAGCGGCCTCTTTTGACAGCCTATAATTAGGTTTATTTCCCGTCCATGTTGCGGTAAATCCGCCACTTATACCCGCAATCTTGACACTGGCAATCGGTGTAATCACCGGTCGGCGAGTGGTAGTTATGGGCCCAAACGGAATGACCGTGGCAACTTTGACAGGTCAATATCCGTTCCACCACTTCCGGATTATCTTTGTGCTTCGCTTTCATAATTTGCCCTTTTTGCGAAATCACATCCCGGCTTCCTGACTAATTTCTTGTTGGTTTTCCTTGATGGCCCCAATTTCATTGGGATTAATGTCTTTGGAATCTTCGAGTTCTTCCATGTCCTTGCCTAATGCGGCCTGGAAGTTAACCTGGTTATCATCGAGTTCTTGGTTAGGCTGCGGAATGGAGGAGAAGTCAATGTTCCTGTTTTCGCAGGCCCTAGTCAACGAAGGGAAATCTTCCTCGATGGCCCTTTCTTCTTCAATGGAAGTAAGCATATTGACGCAGAATTGGGCCCTGGCTTTTTGGGTGTCGCCGAGCTTGGCGATATCGGCGGCCTTAGGTAAGCCATCCCCGGGCTTCCACGAAGGGAAGACGTGTTGGAGGTATTGGTTAGAGGCCCTTTCCATCGTGTCCATATCCCCGTAGTTAACGTGGTTAGGGTTATTAAAGGCCTTATAGGCGGCATCTAAATTCTTATAGGCATTAGAAGAAGTCCCAAAAAGCCGAGACATGAATCCGCCTTTCGTGGCGTCTAAGGAATTGACTAAGGCTTGCTTACTTCCAAGCCGGTTTTCCATCCTTACCTTAATATCAAAGACCGGGGATTTCTCCAAATCGGTAACGCCTTTATTGAAACCATCGACGAAGATTAGGCCCGCCAAACGTTTGCAGTTGTAATACAGATCGGCATCGTTTTTGTTTGGCTTGCTGGAGTTAGACAAATCGTGAGCCAATTTTTCGGCACTACCTTTGAAATATCCGGCGGGATTACCCATGATCATCTCGGCGGCCAAATCCTCGGCCTCGTTTTGGACATAGGGGTTAACGACATGGGGATAATCTTCCAAATCCGTCTCCGATTCCTCGAAGAAACGTTCCTTTAACTCAGCGGAAGCATCCGCTAACTTCATTCTGACGATATGGACGACTTCCTCAATGGAGTAATCGGGTTCGACATCATTAGAGGCCCCATAGGAAAGGACGTACCTAGTGGCAAAAGCCACTTTGTCGTTGATATCATCCATCTCGTCGAATCGGTGGGCGAAATCGGCCATAGAAACATAGGTTACATTACGCAGCTCTTCTTTTGTCAATCTAGGCATACTTCAACCCCTCCCCTCGTTTTATAGGCATATTCTAATAAAAGGTGTGCAACAAAACTGTCACACAGCCGAAGATAAAAGGGTTAAAAGTTAGAAAGAAAAGGGTATACTTTCCTCAGAAAGGAACAATTTGACATGAAAAACAAAACTTCCGTTTGGTCCATCATCATTTTGATCGCCACCATTATCTCCCTCATCCTCTTGGTTACCGAGATTATTGTCTTGGCCAATGGCATGCCCGCCGTTAGCGCCGCCGCTAAGCAAGCCGCTACCGAACAAGGCTTGGCCCCGGCCGAAGTCGACCTCTTTGTCTCGATTGCAATCGGCACCGCGGTTGGAGTCTTCGTCTTCGCCTCGATTCTAGATATCCTCAAGATCATAGGCGGATTCCTCTTCTCGCTTAAGGGAAAATGGGGCATCTTCTGCATCGTCATGGCCATCTTGGGTGGAATTGGTTCGGTTTATTCCTTAATCAATGCCATCGTCAATAAGTCCGGTACCGGTA
>CAMOQM010000029.1 GCA_946622925.1 uncultured Caryophanales bacterium
TAGTTTAGGGTTAGATCCCGAAAAGGTCTTCCTTTGCGATAACGGGGATGTCTTGACCCTAGAAAACCATAAAATCACCAGAGGCATCCATCTCCCCGCTTCCGATGTCTATCTATCGGGCGATAACCTCGGTGGCATCGCCTCGGTTTTGATGGATGATAGGAATATCCTCACCAATGATGGTTTAGTCGTCATCGTCACCACTTTGGATAAAAACAACAACTACGTGGTTAAACCCGCCGTCTATACCCGTGGTTTCTCGGGTTCAGAACAAGCCCACGTCGTAAGACACTGCACCATTAGGGCCGACGAATCCTTGCAAAAATGCATTTCCTTAGGATTAGGCGTCAACGAAATGAAGGCCGAAATCCGTTCCAATATCATCAAATACACCGATCGTCTGACCGGGCGTCGCCCCATGGTCTTACCGATGATCATGATCCAAGGCTAGTTATGTTTATCCTCGCTTCCTCTTCGCCCCGTCGGAAAGAGCTTTTGGCCAAACTAATCAAAGACTATACGATCATCGTCCCTAACGTCGATGAACGTTCTTTGAATTTGCCACCTAACGAGCTAGCCGCCGAAGAAAGTAAGCTTAAGGCCTATGCCATTTCCGCCCTTTATCCTGATGATGAGGTCTTAGCCTGCGATACCATCGTGGTCCTTGACGATAAAATCTTAGGGAAGCCCGCTGACGAAGAAGACGCCAAGAAGATGCTTCGCGCCCAATCGGGGGAACGTCAAATCGTCCTTTCTGGCTATACCTATATCGGCAAAGGCAAAGAAATTACCAGAACCGTCGCCACCGAAGTCTATTTCAAGGAACTTTCCGATGAATTAATCTTAGATTACGTCAAAAACAAAAAGCCCCTGGACAAAGCCGGGGCCTATGGAATCCAAGATGGCTATCCTTTAGTCGATCATATCGAGGGGAGTTACGATAACGTCATGGGACTTCCCACCGAAGATATCGCTAGGCACGTCTTCAATCTTCGTTAGTTCCAAATAAGGTTTTCTCAACCGTTTCGGCATTGCCCTTAATAACGAGGGTCAACCTATCCGACATCTTAATGAAGCCGTCGACGCCGGCTTCTTTTATTTTCTCCTTATCCAAGGCTTCGTAATCTTTTAGCTTAAGCTCGATCCGACTGCCTTTCCTAGTATGCTCAAGGATATTGTCCTCTCCGCCTAAAGCTTCCATATAAGCCGATTTGCTTACCGGCTTAGCGTTAACCTTGCCTTGGCCTTTCTTATTCCGCTTAACGATTAGTAAAATCGTCAAAGTGATGACTAAGGCCGCCAAAATGGAAGCGGCGATAATGAGATAGATGCGATATTCGAGGACGAATTCTTCTAAAGAAATTAGGGTAACCATAACAAACTTCGTTTATAATACTACTAATCGGAGGCGTCACCAATATGTCAAACGCAATAGAAATCGAAGCCAAAGCCCTTGTTAGCCTTGAGGATTATCGGAAATTGACCCAAAAGTTCAAAGATTTCCCCCGCTACATGCAGACTAACTATTACATCGATACCGAGGACCGCCTCCTCTCCAAAAGCGGCATCGCCCTCCGCATTAGGGAGAAATCCGGTCACTTTGAATTGACCTTAAAGACCCCTTTAAGCCAAGGAAAGCTAGAAAAGAACACCCCCATAAGCATCAATGAATTCGCCGCTTTACGCGACTTTAACGAATTCCCTAAAGGCGACACCGCCCGTTTCCTAACCATGTTAGACTTCGACGTGACGAGCTTACGTATCCTTACCTCCCTTTCCACCGAAAGGATCGATATCGAATATGAAGGTGGGCTTCTCTCCATCGACCGCAACGTCTACTCGGGCATCACCGATTACGAAGTCGAATTCGAATACAATAACCTCGCCGGGGCCGAAGCGAGGTTAAAACAATTGCTCGAAGAAAATGGCATTCCCGCCGTTTTCTCCAAAGTGACCAAGACCCACCGGGCCATGGCCGCCATCGGAAAATGAAGAAAGCCATACCCGAAGCCACCTTATATCGGATAATCCCCGCCGATAGTTGTATACCCCTAAAAAGCTTCCTTGATCAAAAAGAAGCCGAAACCGCCATCAAAGTCATCGCCACCCAGATGTCGGTGAAAATGGACGCCTATGAGATCTACGCTAAGCCTTGTCATCAAGTCGTCCACTACTCCTTACCTAGCCTAGCCTAATAAAAAGAGGTCCGCGGACCTCTTTTAGTTTGGTTTGTTATCGTGGCTATGCTCGCAATCGCCATATTTGGGGCAATCTTCATGGGAGCAATACATTTGGGCAAGGCGTTGGGCCCTAGGAATAAAGGTCCTTATCTCTTCTTCGTTATAGCCAACCTGTAACCTTCTATCATCTACAATGATAGGCCGCTTTAAGACGGTAGGATTAGCCAGGACGAAATCGCAAAGTTGCGAAATGGTCATATCGTCGAAATTGATGTCGTTTTCCAACACGATTTTGGAACGGGTGGAAATGATATCGTCGGTCCCGTTTTCGGATTTGGAAATCATCTCCTTGATATCCTCTTTGGAAAAGTCCGGCGCGAAAATCGATTTCGCGACATAAGGGATCTTATTGTCGTCGAACCATTTCTTGACCTTGCGGCAAGATGAGCAACTTGGGGAGGTGTAAATCTTAATCACGGTTAAATTTTACACGGCTTTGTAAAACAAAGATAGAAAAAATGCCTGTCTGTAATATAATCCTAGCGAGGTAAGTTTATGACACGCATTCTTTCAGGTATCAAACCCACTGGCAATCTAACCCTTGGCAACTATATCGGGGCCCTTCGTAATTTCAAGGCTTTCCAAGATAGCGGCGAGGTTTTCATCTTCATCGCCGACTTGCACGCTTTAACGCTGCCTATCGACCCCGAATTCCTCCGCCAAAACACCCGTGATTTGGCCGCTTTCTATTTGGCTTCGGGACTTGACCCGGAGAAGACCACCATCTTCGTCCAATCCTCCGTCCCGGAGCACGCCGAACTTAACGCCATCCTCCAGAATTATCTCTACATGGGTGAACTTTCCCGCATGACCCAGTTCAAGGAAAAAAGCGCCCACATGAAAGATAGCGCCATCGGACTAGGCTTATTCGCCTACCCCGTCTTAATGGCTAGCGACATCGTCTTATATGACGCCGATATCGTCCCCGTGGGCGAAGACCAGGTCCAACACGTCGAAATCACCCGCGACCTCGTCAACCGCATCAATAAGCGTTATGGGGAAAAGACCTTGGTGCTACCTAACTACAAAATCAACAAAGTCGGAGCTAGGATCATGTCTTTATCCGACCCCACCGTTAAGATGTCTAAATCCGATCCTAAAGGCGACATCTTCCTTAAAGACCCGATGAACGTCGTTAGGAAGAAGATCATGTCGGCCGTCACCGATTTGGGATGCGAAGTCAAATACGATAAGGAAAATAAGCCGGGTATCTCTAACCTACTAACTATCTACGCCTCCTTGAAGGATATCTCCATCGAAGAGGCCGAAGCCCATTTCGTCGGCTACCGCTATGGCGACTTTAAGAAAGAAGTGGCCGATGCCGTCGTGGCCGAGTTAGAACCCTTCCAACAAAGATATCAGCAGATCCTCGAAGATGGTTCTTACCTAAAAGTCCTTCGCGATGGTGCTAAGAAAGCTTCCGAAATCGCCGAAAAAACCTTAAAACGCGTGCAAAAAGCCGTCGGATTATTACCCATTGATGAATAAACGCCTATTTTGCATCGATATAGACGGAACCTTGGTTAGAAGCGACTATACCTTGGGTCCTTTAACCAAATCATTATTCCCACGTCTAGCCGAAGATGGGGACATCGTTTTGCTTTCCTCGGGACGCCCAATCCGTTCCCTTTACCCCTATTACCAAAAGTTAAAGCTAAAAGGCCCATTATGTTGCTATAACGGTTCCTATGTCGGTCACCCTTATAATGGTCTATGTTTCCCTACTATCGACCCCTATATAGAAAAAGAAGAACTCCTTAAGTTACTTTCCCCCTTCGCTGATAAACTCGATTTCTTCATGGGCGAAAACCACCACGTCAACGTTGAATCTAGGTCTAATCCCTTCCTAGAGAAATATTTTCCTATCGAAGGTATTAAGCATCATATCGTTTCTTCTTTAGAAGAACTTCCCGATAAAATGAAAATCGCCATTATCTCCACCTCCAAGGAAGTGGCTAACCAAATAAAAGAACGTTTCGAAGGCCATCCCCACTACTCATTCCATTTCTGGCGGAACGAACCCTATTGCGAAATCGTGCTCCGCGAAGCCAATAAAGGCGATGCTTTGGATAAGGTGGCCGCCTATTATGGGGTCGAAAAAGAAGATATCTTCGCCTTTGGCGACTCCGAAAACGATTACCCCATGTTAAAGCGGGCCGCCCACGCCTACGCAATGAAAGGCTGTAAATCCACTAGACTAGCCGAAAACTTCAAAGCCACGGAAAAAGGCAACGACCAAGATGGCGTTGCCTTTGAAATCCTTAAATATTGCGATTAAGCCACCCCAGCGATACGCTTCATGGCTTGATAGATCTTTTCACCTTTTTCGCTCATTCCTTCGTCGGAATTTGAAACGACTTCGATATAGAACTTAACCTTAGGTTCGGTTCCGGAAGGACGGACGCAGACGGTCGAGCCATCTTCCAAATAATATTTCATGACATCGGAAACGGGCAAACCGACGATCGGGGTCTTCTTGCCATCGCAAGTGGTCTCGACTTGGTTCTTATAGTCGCCGGTCTTGATGACTTTGACGCCCGCGATTTCCTGCAATGGGGAAGCGTGTAGCCCATCCATCATCTTCTTCATGGCGGCGCTGCCTTCCATGCCTTCGAAGTAGATGTCCTTCAAGGTGGAATAATGGAAGCCAAAACGTTTCTCAAGGTTTTCCCAAGCCTGCCCTAAATCAAGGCCAAGGCTCTTATAGTAAAGGGCCATTTCGGTATATAGCAAGATAGCTTGGACGCCATCTTTATCGCGAACCTCTTCGCTAACTAAGCAGCCATAGGATTCTTCATAGCCAAAGAGGAACTTCGGTCCTTTGCCTAACTTTTCATAATGGGCGATACGGTTACCGATGAATTTAAAGCCGGTTAGGAAGGATTCGGTGGCCACGCCATAGCTTTTGGCGACGATGCTACCTAATGAGGAAGTGACGATGGTATCGTAAATAACCCCATTGGTCGGTAGTTTCCCCTGCTTCTGTTTGGAAGAGAGGATATAGTCGATAAGCAAGGCACCGGATTGGTTGCCGGTAAGACGGTGGTATTCGCCGTCTTTCCCTAAATAAGCCAAACCACATCTATCGCCATCGGGATCGGTCATGGTAACTAAATCGGCATGGTTGTTCCTAGCGTATTCAAGGGGCAATTCCCAAGCGGAAGCGACTTCCGGGTTAGGCGACTTAGTGGCGCCAAAGGCGGGGTCATGGATGCACTGGGGAGATACGGGAATGATGTTATAACCGCATTCGGAGAAGACGCGCATCGCCGATTCATAGCTTGCGCCGTGCTGCGGAGAATAGACAACCTTGAAATCCTTCTTATCTAAATCCGGATTGATTTGGATGGATTCGACCATCGCGCAATAGGAATCGTCGATATCCTTACCGCAGGTGATGATTTCGCCTTTAACGGAAGCTTCAGGCACTTCAAAGGAAAGCTCATCGGGTAAGGGATCGAGATACTTAAGCATCTCATCGACTTGGGATGGGACCATTTGGCAGCCGGTCTCGTCATAAATCTTATAGCCGTTGCAATTGGCGGGGTTATGGGAGGCGGTGACCATGATGCCGGCGATGGCTCCATAATACCTTACGGCATAGGAAAGTTCCGGGGTGGGACGAAGGGCATCGAAGATGTAGACCTTAAAGCCCATCTTGGAAAGGATGGAGGCAAATTCCAAAGTGAATTCGCGCGACATAAAACGGTTATCGTGGCTGATGACCACACCCCGCTTAGCGGCATCCTTTTGGGTGGCTAATAGATAAGAGCCAAAGCCCACGGTAACCCGACCGAGGTTTTGGATGTTGATGCGGTTGGTGCCAGGGCCAAGGACCCCGCGCATTCCACCCGTGCCAAAGGAGGCGTTTTGGAAGAAGGCGTCATTTTTCTGACGTTCGTCCATGGACGACAAAATCTTTTTGTCCTCCGGGCTAACCCTATCGGAGGCTAGCCATCTTTGAAAAGAAGCTTCAATGTTGTTCATGCGTTAATTTTATTAACGGGAACAGAGTATTTCAATAACGGATGATAATTCCTTGGGGAGCTCGCTCTTAAATGTCTTGCCATTTAAGGAAGAGAGGACCCCGCCCACTTCATCAAAAGAAAGGGAATAGGCGTGGAGGAATTGGGATTCAAGCCCAGTCAAGGCTTTGACTTCGCGACAGGATTTAAAATCCCCATATTTCTCATCGCCGACTAAAGGATGCTTAATCGCGGCCATATGGACTCTGATTTGGTGGGTCCTACCCGTAACGAGGTTAACTTCCACTAAGGTATAATTCCCATAACGCTTCACCGGTTTATATAAGGTTAAGGCAGTCTTCCCTCCATCTTTGATGGATTTAACGTAGACCCGACCATTTTGGCTATCCTTCCATAAAGGAAGATCGACTTGGCCTTCTTTATCAATATCGCCCAAAACCAAAGCCAAATAAGTCTTATGGATTTGGGTCCGTTCTTTAAATAATTCGGCTAATTGTTTTAAGGCGGCATCGGTTTTACCATAGACCACTAGTCCCGAGGTATTCCTATCTAACCTATGGGCGGGAGAAGGAACAAATCCCGGGATATTGGGATCGAATTCGCCTTTGAGGTAAAGATAATCCAAGACGGCGTTGCCAAGAGTTTCTCTAACCCCGGTTTTATCCCCATATACCAAGACCCCTTTGGGCTTATCGACGATCAAAACGTTTTCGTCTTCATAAACGATTGGATAAGGGAATTCGCGTTTAACGGCGGGACGTTCCTTTTTAAAATCCTCAAGTTGGGCGTCGGTAACGTAAATGCGGACGACATCACCACTATTAATGATGGCGTCTTTTTTCACCCAATGGCCGTTTATCTTGATGTCTTTCTTCCTAAAGGCTTTATAAATGAAGCCCAAAGGGGCTTCGGGCAGATATTTGCGGACGAATTTCTCGACCTTTTGGCCTTGGCAGGAAGTTGGAACGACGATTTCTTTCATTGCTTAGAAAGTATAGCCAAGATTTCTCATTGCGTCATTAAATTAAAACCACTATAATCTTGCTTGCCTGAAAAGGCACTCCGGAGGAATACCCAAGTGGTCGAAGGGGCGGGCTTGGAAAGCTCGTAGGTCTCGAAAGGGGCGCTAGGGTTCAAATCCCTATTCCTCCGCCAGCATTGTTAAAATATCCCCAAGGATTTTCTCCAAGGGGATTTTTAAATACCTATCATGTAAATTGGGCAATACCAGTTATCGGCATTAATTGGGAATAAATCTTCCCTTGAATCATTCATAGTGCCTTTCGAAATTAACTTTCCATATTTTTAAAAAACCAAAACATAATTTGCGTCCTTCTCAAAGACGAACTCCCTTTCCACTATTACGGCATCTTTGATGACTTGATGCTGATCGAAGATTACTCTTTAATTACTTCGTGATTCAAATTCAGTCCTCTTTGTCGAGTATGTTCGACATTATTTCGCATTTTTTGTCTAACATAGTCGACAGCTTTAAGAATATCGTGTTTACAAGAGAGTCTGCAAATAACCGTGCAAGTTGGCTAACTGGCAATTAAAAGCCGCTCAAACGAGCAGCTTTTGCATGGTTTTAGGCTTTTTATTTGGCGAATGAGCTTCCACCAATCTTGCTGCCATTTAAGACATAGACGCGGATATTGCCTTGCCCACTCGCGCTCGCGGTGAAGGAGGAGCCGTTCTTGGTATCTCCAGTAACAAGATCAACCCACTTTCCATTAGGAAGTCCAGTGAAGGTGTGCGATCCTGAGAAGACGACGCAGGCAATCGAATCGACGCCATTCGCGGTATAGCGTCTAACATAGGCCCGTTCGCCGACTTTGCTATATTGGCCCATTTGGAGGGCAGGGACGGCTAGACGAATCTTATTAAGCATTTGGATATGCTTGGCCAAAGAGCCATTTAAGGTTTCCCCAACCTTGCCACTACCGCTGCCATTACCAAATCCAGAGACATTAACGTCCCCTTCAAGGTAATCGCCAAAATATGCGCGACCGGTTTCACTTAATGGTTTATTCGGACCAACGTCGATTGGCGTGCCGGCATTAAGCCGGACTTCGGTGCCATAGTACATGCAGGGGATGCCACGGAAAGTGAAGATGAGGTTAAGCTTTTCCGCCCATTCGGATTCGGAATAGCTAGGCCTGATGAGGTCTTGGGGCTCAGGGGCATAGTCGTGGGAATCGACATAGGTTACGTTATAGGTGGCGTCATTGAAATGACCGTCATCGTTATTGGCGTCGTTTAAAACCTTATTGACGTCTTCCATCGAACGGTGGAGGCGGAAGTCGATGACCGAATTGCCGTTCCACTTGGAATGGTCTGGAGTGTGATAAACGTAACCGGAATTTAGATAGGCATTGTTGGTCGTTCTCGTATCCGAGTTAGCTTCCTTGTAATCGTTATAGTTTTGCTCGGCCGAAGCGTAGTTGGTCTCCTTATCGCCCCAAGGGTAAGTCTTTTCTTCCTTCCAAGTATAGAAAGAAGGAGAAAGGGAAGGAATGCCATGGTTATATAACTCGGTAACGCGGGCGCAGACTTCGCCAAACATGAAGAAATTATCGTCGTTACGGCACTTCTTCGCGTATTCGTGAAGGGCCGGGAAGAAGTAATTATTGAGGGTGAGGCGATTAATATGCTTCATCGTGTCGATACGGAAAGCGTCGACGCCCATCCGGATGAATTTGCCATAGCTATCGACGAGATATTCGGCAACCCGCGGGTTCTCGGTATTTAAATCGACGCAGTCGCCAGCGATTTGGGCCACTTGCTCGCCCTGGGTCTCCCAAGAGAATTGACCATAATGATGATAGATGCCATTAGGATCGCCATCTTCGGATTTCATGGTTTCGATGCGGGCGTTATATTGCTCGCCACCGCTCATGGAAGCGTAGTTAGGATATTTCTTATAAAGAGGTCCATTGAGGTTTAGTTGCATCTCGGCATTGAAATCATCGGGATCTTGGGTGGGATCTTTGATAAACATCG
>CAMOQM010000030.1 GCA_946622925.1 uncultured Caryophanales bacterium
AGCCATGCCCTATACCTATTCCACTGAAACGGTAGGCCAAAAGTATTCGGTTGGGGCTTTGCCCGATGTTTGGCAGACCTGGTTTACCGAACCTGGCAAATTGATGGAGAAAAATATCATTCGCCCGATAACCACCCAACTAAAAGCCACCAAGTGGGATGAAGCGATGGATGACGCCATGAAAGAGGAATTGACCTTCAATGGCGAAATCTATGGCATCCCCAGAGACGGTTATGGCTTAGGTTTATTAATGAATAAGAGGATATTAGGCGAAAATGGCTTCCTCCCCGAGATAAATGGCAAATATTCAATTTTCAACGAAGACGGCAGCCCAGCTTACCCCACCACCTTCGAGGAAATAATGCAGATCTCCGAAGAGCTTGTTGATCTTGATAACGTCCGTGGCTTCTTAATGTATTCGGCCAATAAAAACGGCGGTTGGGTTTTCTCTAACCTGGCCTGGAACTATGGCGCCGAACTAGAAAAGAAAGAAGGTAGCAAAGTCTTAGCCAACCTTAACGATCCTGCCGCGATCAGGGCCCTAGAATGGGTTAAGGAAATGCGCGTCAACGGTTATCTCCAAGAAGCCGTCTCCTGCGTCTATAACGATTGGTACGCCAATATCGGAGAACGCGTGGCCTTTGCCGTGGTTGGTTCTGACGTCTTACAAAATGCCAAACTACTTGGCGATGTCTCGATGGATGATCTAGCTTTCGTGCCTATGCCTACTGGCGATGGCCAACACCACTACTCCCTTTATGGTGGCACCCCTTATGTCTTCACCAAGACCGTTTCCGATGCCAAAGTCGAAGGCATTCTTAAGTTCTTCTCCTATATCGGACGTTCGCCCGAACTTAGCGATAACAATATGCTCGCTAAGAAAGAAGGCTATGAAGTGGCTAAGCGCAAAGCCCAGCCTATCCTGCCTAGCATCATGCCTTGGAAAGACCAAGCCTATCTTGCTAGAGCCAAAGAATTAGAGAACCAATACGTTAACGTCGACATGAAGGATTATTCCCCCTTCTTCGATAACGTTGGTGCCAATAAGCATTCCGAAGTCCCTTATGCCGCCCAGGAAATGTATGCCGCTTTAGACACGGCCATCCAAAGCGTCTTCACCTCTTTAGAAACCGCTAATTGCGAGGCTTTATTAACCACCGCTAACACCACCCTCCAAAACAAATTAGACGAAAGCGTTAACCACTAATGAATTCCGACGAAAGAAAGAAAAAAAGGCGCAAATCCCGGATAAAAGCTGCGATTAAACGCAATCTTTTCGGGTGGGCTTTAATGTTAATCCCCCTTGCCCTTTTCGCTTTCTTTGTTTGGGTTCCGATGCTAAGGAACTTCATCCTTTCCTTCCAAGATAACTATTTCGATCAGAACTTCGTTGGCTTTGCTAACTTCCAAGCCATCTTTGCTGATCCGGCCTTCCTAAAGGCCTTAGGCAACACCTTCCTCTATATCCTCTTCTCTTTGATAATCGGCTATTTAGTGCCGGTCATCTTAGGGTTCCTCCTTTCCGAGGTCTTCCATCTTTCCGGACTCTTCCGCGTCTTGCTTTATTTGCCCTGCATGATTTCGGGTATCGCCGTGGTCTTCCTCTTCTCCACGATGTATGGGGACTCCTCAACCGATTTGTTCAACGTAATCGCCAAGGCCTTTGGTGGGGAAGCCCATCCTTGGAAAGGGGCACCTAACCTCATCATCCCTTTAATCGTTTTGGCCATGACTTGGAGGGGTGCGGGATCGACCGCTTTGATTTATCTTTCTTCCTTCCAATCCGTCGACGATTCGATGTATGAGGCGGCTAGGATCGACGGGGCCAGTCCTTGGCAACGTTTTAGGAAAATCACCGCCCCAAGTCTAAAGGCCACCTTAATCACCTTATTTGTTTTGCAGATTATCTCCGTGTTCCAGGTTTTCTATGAACCTTTAGTAATTGGACCAAAAGGCGGGCCGCTTAATAGCTCAATGTCGTTGCTGCTTCTTAGTTATTTATATGCCTTTGAGGATTTCGAACACGGCAAATCCGCGGCCACCGCGATCGTCTTAGTTTTGATCATTGCCTTATTCACCTTGGCCTATCGCTTGTTGCTAAGGGTATTAAATGGCGAAACCGGCAATAAAAAGAGGAAACAAAAATGAGCCGGGACAATAGAAAGAAAAAAATCATATTGCCCCGCTTCAAGGATAAGCGTGGAGGCTTCCTCAACTTCGCCGATTACCGCAAGGTTTCTAATCGTATCGGCTATGGCGTGATGGTGGCTTTCCTAATCTTATTCGCCTTCATGGCCGTTTTCCCCATCGTCTTCCTTTTCGCTTCTTCCATGAAAAGCGTTTCGGAAATCACCTCGGCCACCTATACCTTCTGGCCTAAGGAATGGGATTGGGGCAAAATCGGTCGCCTTTGGGAAAGGTTTGACTTTGGCCGTTATTATCTAAATACCTTCGTTTATGTCATCGGGGCCGTTATATGCGCCGTCATTTTCAATTCCCTTTTGGCCTATGCCGTGGCCATCGTTAAGCCCTTTGGCTATAAGGTCATTAACGCCCTTGTCTTCCTCGGTTACATGGTTCCGACTATTCTAAACATCTTCCCCTTACTCCAAGAAATAAGAGACTTCGGCTTCCTTAACCCCGATCACCAAAGTTATCTTATCTTTATTCCTTTATGGTTAGGCTTTGGGGCCAATGCCTATTATTACATGCTCTTCAGGGATTATTTCTCTAGGCTTCCTAAATCCTTGGTGGAAGCTTCCTCGATGGATGGGGCCAACCAACTTCAGATCTTCTTTAGGGTCGTATTACCTTTATCCAAACCCATAATCGGTATCGTTGCGATCTTCGCCATGACCGCCTCCTATAGCGACTTCCTCTTGCCCTATTGCTTGCTCCAGGCTTCCGAATTGCAGACGGTCGTGGTCGGCATCTATAACATCTCCAACATCAATCCCCCGCTTCAGCTGCCGGATTTCTTGTTGCTAATTATGCTTTCGATAATCCCCCAAATCATCATATTCCTCGTTTTCCAGCGCCAAATCATGAACGTCGGAGCCGGAAAGGGAAGTAAGGAGTAATTATGGCAAAAGTCGGTCAACGTTATTTGGAAATCGATCCTTATCGCCTAATCGAAAAAGGCTTCCACAAAGATAAAAACGCCGTTTCGGAATCTTTGTTCTCCTTAGGTAACGAATATTCTGGGATCCGGGGATTCTTCGAAGAAGGCTGTTCCTTGCCAGGGCTAGTAGGAACTTACTATAACGGCATCTATGAATATGCCTTAGAAGATACCCCAAGCGCCTATAAAGGCGTGGTCAAAAGGACCCATTTCACCATCAACTCCACTAACTATTTGAAGGTCAAGATAATCGTTGATGGCACCGTCCTTGATTTAGCTAATGCCGAAATCGAAGACTTCACCCGTGTTTTGGATATGCGGAATGGACTACTCGAACGAAGCTTCACTTGGAAGGTAAGCGGAGCCAAGGTAAGAATCAAGTTTACCCGTCTACTCTCCATGACCCGTCCTCATCTAGCTTATCAAGGAATAAGTTTTAATTCGGATAAGGACGTGTCGCTAAAAATCTTCTTCCATTTAGACGGGACGATCCTCCATTGGGGCAAAGATAATTACTGGAAAGCCGACCAAGCCTTCCCTAACGAATTATTCCTTAGGACCCTAACCACCAACCAAAGCCTATTGACCGCCCAAGAGATCGTCACCAATGCCTCTTTTAAAGAAAAAGGCGTGGCCCCTAAAGAGGTTTATTCTGGATATACCGCTATCATCAGCCCCAATGAGGAAGTGAAATTTGAGCGGTTTGTCTCCGCTATCGCTTCTAAAAAAGGTGAAGCTTATAAAGAGCTAGCCCCAGTCGCCAAAGAAGACCTAAAGATCGCCAAGAAGCTAGGCCTAGAGGGCTTACTAAAGGAAAACGCCGAGTTCTTCGAAGAACATTACGCCAAATCCGATATCGTCATCGATGGGGATGAAACCGACCAACAAGGCATCCGCTTCTGCATCTTCCAAATGCTTTCGGCTTATCATGGCTTAGAAGGGGATAACAATATCGGGGCCAAAGGCCTAACCGGCGAAGCTTATTCCGGACATGCTTTCTGGGACTCGGAAACCTATTGCTTGCCCTATTACTTATTTAATGATCAAAAGGCCGCGAAAAACCTTTTGATGTTCCGTTACTTAACATTAAAAGAAGCCAAGGAGAGGGCCATCGACCTAGATTGCGAAGGGGCTTGCTTCCCCATCGCTACCCGTAACGGCAAAGAAGCCTGCACCTTATGGCAACATGCCTCCACCCAACTTCAACCCACTTCCGCCGTGGCCTATGCCATCTACCATTACATGAACCTTTATAACGATGAGGCGTTCATGAAAAACTACGGGGCGGAGTTACTAGGCGAAATCGCTAAATTCCTTTATTCCAGAGGCTCCTATAATGCCTCTAATACCCATTTTGGTTATTATGGGGTCATGGGGCCGGACGAATTCCAACTCATGGTGGCCCATAACACTTACACTAACCTCATGGGCAAAAAGAGCATGGAATATGCCTTAAGTGTCCTTAATAACCCTAAATACGGCACCAAAGAACTACTTAAGAAGCTAGGGCTAGATGAAGCTAAGCTTAGTAAGATTAAAAAGGCCTGTGACGATATGCTTATCCTCTATAATCCGGAGACTAAGCTTTTCGAACAACACCAAGGCTATTTTGATTTGCCGCATATCGACGTCGATAAGATTCCGATGGAAGAGTTCCCCCTCTATTCCCATTGGACCTATGACCGCATCTACCGCAACGACATGATTAAGCAACCCGATGTCTTGATGTTCCTTTTCCTCTATAACCAAGACTATAGCGATGAGATAATTAAGGCCAATTACGAATTCTATGAGCCTCGTTGCATTCACGAATCCTCTTTATCGCCTTCCATCCATTCGATATTAGCTTCCCAAATCGGAAAAGACCAAGAGGCCCTTAACTTCTTTGGCTTTGCCACCCGCCTTGACCTAGACGACTATAACCGCAACACCAGGGAAGGCTTGCATATGACTTCCATCGCCGCGGCTTGGATGAATATCGTCTATGGCTTCCTAGGTCTCCGTAGCGATCGCCCAATTCTAAAAGTAAAGCCTACTTTACCGGAGCGTTGGAACCATTATGGGGTCAATTTGACTTACCATGGCTTGCCCGTCCGTTTCGACGTCTACGCCGATCATTTCGAGGTCGAGGTAAAAGGTGGCTCCATCGAACTAGCCTATCTCAATCAGGTCTATGTCATCGAAAGCAAGAGGTCATTCCCTAGATGAAACGTCATCTAACCCAAAAGACATATAATCCAGAGCAAATCATCCTCGATGGCAATCGTTTCCTTTTGGCTAATGGCCACCTTGGTTATCGGGGAACTCTCGAAGAATATGGTAAAGACCAATTAGTCGGTCTTCTTATCGCCGGGGTCTATGACCAATATAAGGATGAGTGGCGGGAAAATCTCGCCTTGCCTAACCCTTTCTTTTTTAAGGCCTATTACGAGGGGGAAGAGGTCTCGGTTTTAACCGCCAAACCCCTTGTTCACCAAGTCGATTTAGACATCGAAAAAGCCCTCTTTACCCGCCATAGCGAGTTTGGCCCATTAACCATTGATTCGGAGAGGTTAGTTAGCCACTCTGACGATAGCTTGTTAATCTCTAAAATTACCGTTAAAGCCAATAAGGCTGGAAAGTTTAAATTCGCCTATGGTTTGGACCTGGATATCTATGAAATCCATGGCCCACATTTTAAGCAAAAAAGCTGCAAAAACGTCAAAAACAAATTAATTTTTGATGGTATTACTAACGAAAATAAAACCATCTTCGTCCAAGCTTCCTACCAAGGTTTGTCTGGGGAATTTAACGAAAAAGAAGGCCTCTTCTTCTCCTCCATGGTCTTACAAGAAGGCGAGGAAATTAGCCTTGAAATCGTGGCTAAAGTCGATGAAGAAAAACTAAGGAAATTGCCCAAGGATGACTATGCCAAATTAAAGGGAGATTCGATTCTCACTTTCAATAAAAAATTAGAAGGCTGCAAGGTTGAAATCGAAGGCGATGAAGAGCTTGATTTTGAAATCGCCTATTCCATTTACCATTGCCTTATTCTAGGCGACGAGAAGCGGATTCGTTCAATCGCCGCTAGAGGCTTATCCGGGCAAACCTATAAAGGGGCGATATTCTGGGATACCGAGATATTCCTGCTCCCCTTCTTCGTCTTGGCTAACCCTAAAATCGCCAGGAACTTAATTCTCTACCGCATCGCCACTTTAAACGGGGCTAAGGAAAAAGCCCGTTCCTTAGGTTATGATGGGGCCTATTACGCCTGGGAATCCCAAGATAGCGGATTAGAAGCCTGCCGTAGCGATAACGTCACCGATCCTATAACCGGGGAAACCGTCGTCACCTATTTTGGGACAAAGCAAATCCATATATCCGCCGACATCGTCTATGCCATCGACCGTTATATCGAAGCCACCGGCGACGAAAAGATCCTCGATGAAGGGGCGGATGAGGTTATCTTTGAAGTCGCTAAGTTCTTCCTCTCCTATTCTAGGGAAGACGAGAACGGAATTTCCCATATCGATGATGTCATTGGACCGGATGAATATCATGAAAGGGTCAATGACGAGGCCTTTACTTTGGCAATGGCTAGGCGCGTCATGAAGATCCTTGCTAAACGCGTCTGTCCCAGTTGCCTTAGCAAGGAGCAAGAAAAGCTTTATTACCGATGCCTTAATATCAAATGGGCCGAGCCTAAAAAACAAGGCAATGTCATCTCTGAATTCGATGGTTATTTTGATTTAGAGGATATCGATGTCGCCTCATTAAAGAAACGGGTGGTTAATCCTAAAGACTACTGGGGCGGCAAAAACGGCATCGCCACCCATACCCAAGTCATTAAGCAAGCCGACGTCGTTTCCCTTTTGGCCCTTTGCCCAGAGGATTATGAAACCCCCGTTCAACTAGATAATTACGAATATTACTATCCTAGGACTGAACATGGTTCTTCATTAAGCGCTTCGATGCATAGTCTAGTGGCCATTAAACTAGGAAAATTAGATGAAGCCTATAAATTCCTTCGCTCCTCCTCTTCTATTGATTTGCGTGGGGCGGAAAAGTTATTTGCCGGAGGCATCTATATCGGGGGCACCCACCCCGCCGCTAACGCGGGAGCCTACTTAGACTTAATCTATGGATTCTTGGGCCTACGTCAAAACAAAGGTAAGATAAGCTTAGACATCCATCTTCCCAGTCATATCAAATCGGTAACCTTCCGATATAGGAACAACAAGCAGATTTATGAAATCAAAGCCCTCGCTGATGGGCGTTATGAAAGCAAGGAGGTAAAGCAATGATCAAAGGCGTCATATTCGATTTGGACGGTGTCTTGGTATTCACCGATTCATTGCATTACAAAGCGTGGAAAAAGATGGCCGATGAAGAAGGCATCTATTTCGACGAGACCATCAATTTAAGGCTAAGAGGCGTTTCACGCATCGAATCGCTTAACATCATCTTAGAAAAAGCCACCAAAACCTATAGCGAGGAAGAAAAGCTCGAACTTGCCACCCGTAAGAACCGTTACTACGTCGAATTGCTTTCTAGCCTAAGTGAAGACGATGTGAAGGCCGAGGACCTTGAAGCCCTTAAGAAATTAAAGGAAGAAGGCTATCTCCTCGCGGTTGGTTCTTCCTCTAAAAACACCAAGGCCATTATGGATAGGACTGGCCTAACTAAGTATTTCGATCAGATCGCCGATGGCACCATGATTAGCCATTCTAAGCCTGATCCCGAGGTATTCTTACTAGCCGCCTCAAAGTTAGGATTAGAGCCCAAAGACTGCGTCGTCATCGAAGACGCCGAGGCTGGAATAGAAGCCGCTAACGAAGGCGGGTTCTATTCAATCGCCATCGGACCGGCCACCCAGTTATCGATCCCTCACGCCAAAATAAAAGCCTTATCCGACCTTCCCGAGCTCCTAGAAAAGAAGAACGGCCCTGTCATGGAAATCAATAACCTGAAGAAGGTTTATCCTAATGGTTACGAAGCCATCCACGACTTTTCATTAGATATCATGGACGAGGAGTTCGTGGTCTTCGTCGGACCTTCGGGATGTGGCAAATCCACGGTTTTAAGGATGATCGCCGGGCTTGAAGACGTTACCGATGGCGACATTATCCTCAATGGCGAAGATATCACGGATAAAGAGTCAAAAGACCGCAATATCGCCATGGTTTTCCAAAATTACGCCCTTTATCCGCACCTTACGGTCCGTAAAAATATCGCTTTCCCGCTAAGCCTAGAAAAGATTCCCTTCAAACATTTCTTTGACTTCAAATATCGTAAAGCCAGAAAGGAAAGAATCAACCAAGCCGTCGAGGCGGCCGCTTCTAGAATCGGGTTAACTTCCTATTTGGATACCAAACCCGAAAACCTTTCCGGTGGCCAAAGGCAAAGGGTTGCCTTGGGCAGGGCCATTGTCCGTAACCCCAGAGTCTTCCTCCTTGATGAACCTTTATCTAACCTCGATGCCAAAATGCGCGTCGATATGCGAGCCGAGATATCCAAACTCCACGATAAGCTTAGGACCATCTTTATTTACGTAACCCACGACCAAGTCGAAGCCATGACCATGGGCAGCAAAATCGTCATTCTCAAAGATGGCTATATCCAACAAGTCGGGACCCCAGAAGAAGTATTCACCAATCCCGTCAACCAGTTCGTCGCCGGATTTATCGGCACCCCTCAAATGAACTTCTTAAGCGGTCGAATCATCGAAGAGAAGAAAGTTTTATATGCCGAAATAAATGGCATCAAGGTCGCATTGCCAAAAGCCCGTCTAGCTCGCTTCGATAGGGCTAACCTAAATAAAGAAGTGGTTATCGGGGTCCGCCCTAAAGCCATCTCTGTTAACGGTGACTTAGCCTATAAAGAGCAAGGTTTCAAAGGCAAGATCTCGCTATTTGAGCAACTAGGCGAAGAAACCATTGTTTACTCCACCTTTGAAGGCCTAGAAAAAGAGCTCATTATCTCCACGACCGGTTTAGGTCGCTTCCATAAGGGCGAAGAAATCGGGATATCCTTCAATTTAGATAACGTCTGTTTATTCGACAAAGATAGCGGGGAATCGCTATTGTGAAAGGAAAAGA
>CAMOQM010000031.1 GCA_946622925.1 uncultured Caryophanales bacterium
AACTCGGCAATTTGTTTATTTACTCGATAAGGGTCTTCCACCGCAGCAAAGACGCAAGCCCGGCTTCCACCGGTCCTAGTATTGGTGTTCTGGTAAACCCCTATTCCATTCGTATAGAAATATAGCGAACCGGTGTTCTTCTTGCCCACCTTATCTAGGAAAGTGATCCTAACATCGGAGGAAGTTATGCTTTCTAACGGATAAGAAGAGAAACTAGTGCTCGCAAACCCTTCCCTAACGATAAGCCGCTTATTGGTGATGCCGTAATAGGCTTGTTTGTATCTAGCGGCATTGACGAATAAGGAGGAATTAAGGAGTAGGAAAAAGACGACGGTAAAGGCTAAGAAGATGATGAAAGGAAATCTTTCCGTCGGTCCATTGTTATTAAAGGCTCCGACAAGTCCGGCGATAGGAACCGCGAAAAAGGGAATCAAAAACAAATTCCCGATGATCATCGATGAAACCGAAGCGGTCCAAACATAACGGCTCCGATTCGGTTTTATGGCTTTGATCAGTTCCTCGTCTGATTCTAAAATCTGCTCAAATGGCCTTTCGTTTTCTTCCATTTTCAAATACCTCTTTATGCGTTAGTTTTCGGCTTTTTGATGAATTCCTCAATAAGCGGATAGGTGTCTTTATACCTATCTTCGATCATTTCGGTGGTTGATCCTAATTCCTTGATGGGCTTAGCATCGTCAGGACTATAGGCTTTCCAATCCGCGCCCGGAACCCCGGTTTTGATAAACGAGGTCCAATAGGCGACCATCTTCTTGGATAATTCGATATCGGAGTCGTTATAAGCGAAGGAATGTCTAGAACGGTGGATATTACCATAGGCATAAATGATTTCTCCAGAATGGAACGTGCCGTAATAACCGTTTTCCTTGGTGAATTGGTAACGATAAACTTCCACTCCAGCATTTAAAGCCGCTTTAGTCCAAGCATCATGAGGCTGCATGAACCAATAGACCGAAACGATCTCGCAGAAAGCCGAGGTCGCATCTGATTCTATTTTGGACTTATATAAAGTCATGAGCTTATCGGCCGTATCTGCATCAAATAACTTAAGCAAACGTTCCCGGAAGTTATCCTTGGTAAAGGGCGAGAACAAATACTCGGGGATAACAAAGGCATCGGCTTCCTTGATATTGAAGCCATTAATCAATTTGGTTTCGTTATTTTCCCCATCGACATAGGTTTGATATGGGGACTTGGTTATGGCATAGCCATCGATCGTCATTGCCGAATTGGAATATTTGGTATTGACGAGCTTTTCGGCCGGAATCTTCCTTAATTCATCGATAGATTGGCAATTAAACTCGCTCATGATCTTCGCCCCGGTCTTCTTCGCGGTATCAAAATCGCGGATAGTATGAGGGGCGTTAGGATCAACAACGAGAGAAGAAGATTCGCCAATCGCATAACGGAATAAACCCTTAGCTAAAGGCGAAACGCATAAAGCCGAGACCGAAGAAGAGCCCGCTGATTCCCCAGCGATGGTGATCTTGGTCTTATCTCCACCAAAGGCAGCGATATTATCGTTGACCCATCTTAAGGCTTTAATTTGGTCTAAAAGACCATAGTTACCGGTGGTTCCGGATTCGGCCATCAAATCGTTATGGGCGAAATAACCAAAGACCCCAAGGCGGTAAGCCACGGTTACCATAACCACGCCATTACGGGCAAAGGTTTCGCCGTTAATATCGTTGCTAGCGGACGATCCCTTAGTTAACGACCCTCCATGGTAATAAACTAGCACCGGGGCATTAGAGGCATCTTTAGGCGCCCATACGTTAAGGTATAAGGAATCCTCACTCATATTCTGCAAAGGTGAAGGCGTGAAATCGGGGTGCCAGGACTTCTCGGCATAGATATCGGTCAAACTATCGATAACGGCATTAGAAACTGGCTGATAGGAACGTGGGGCGAATTTAAAGCAATCGCGAACCCCGTTATAGGGCTCAGGATCAACGGGTGGCTTCCACCTTAATTCCCCGACTGGGGCTTTGGCATAAGGGATACCAGTATAGATACGGACTTCCTTATCTTTGGAATATAGGCCACGTAATTGCCCTTCGTTAACGTTTAATACCGGAGTCGGATTAGCGATATCTCCCCCGCTTTCGAATTCTTGCACGACGGGCTTAGCCAAGAAGACCGCCGAGACGGCCACCGCGATAAGGGCGGACCAAGGAAGAAGCCTCCAAACCTTCTTTTGGACGAACTTAAGGTAAATCCTCACGATGAGGAAGACTAGTACCGTAGCCGACCATAAGACGATCCAGAAGAAAGGCCCATTGGCCAAATCTAGATAAAATACCCCTAATGCGCCGATTATTAAGGCGCCGATAATAGCAAAAATCAAACTAACCATGGAAGTATTTTAACATGCGCGGGCGTAAGTGAAAGCCAAATGCACGAAAAAAGCCGAGGTTTCCCCCGGCCTTAATGCCAGCTTAGGCGATATTGAGTTTGATCTTGATATCGGTTAACGGGTAGGTGGCGCAGCTATGGACGTAGTTGAAGTCCTTATCCGCGGCCCTTCTGCCATCGTTTTTGGGCGAGACGTAATACTCGCCTTCTAAGACTTTGACACGGCAGAAGCCACAAGCCCCGGAGCGGCAGCCGATATGGATCTTTAAGCCCGCTCTTTCTAAGGCGGTGGCGATGGACTCATCACACCTGGCCTCGATGACGTCTTCGTGGATGCCGCGCATTACCTTCATCTTGACGGTCTTACCGACTTTCTCGACGGGATAACCAGGAAGCTTGGTAACATCAGTTGGCGAACCAAAGACTTCAAAGCGGATGCGGCGTTTGGGAACGCCGAGCTTTTCAAGCTCCCCACCGACGAATTCATACATCACCTGCGGACCGCAGACGAAGTAAGTGGTATCTTTGGCGGAGTATTTCTTGATGATATCGGCGTTAAGGAAGCCCTTTTCGCCCTTCCAGCCCTTTAGTTCCTTACCCGAAAGAACATGGACGACTTTGACTTTATCGCAAACGCATTCTTCAAGTTCCTTACGAAGGATGATGTCGCTTTCATCGACCGAACCAAAGAGGATGGTAAGGTTCATGTCGAGTTTGCCGTGCTTGATTTCCCTAGCCATGGAAAGGAAGGGGGTGATGCCACTTCCGCCGGCTAAGGCAACTACGTCATGGGCGTCCCTAATCGGACCATAATGGAATTCACCGAGTCCGACTTCGCTTTCGTAGACGTCGCCGACTTTGGCGTTATCGTAAAGATAATCGGCCACAAAGCCATTGGCCCGTGGCTTACGGACGGTGATTTCCACAATAGGATGTTCACCCCTAGTTTGATAAGGGGCGCTAGAGATGGAATAAGGACGAGTTACCCTACTACCACCGATATTTAAGGTGATGGTTAGGAATTGGCCCGCCATGAAATAAGGAATATGGGGGGCGGTGAAGACAAAGGTCTTCGCGGTTGGGGAAGCGATTTTGATCTCTTCCAAGGTGAGTTTGATCACGCCCGGATGGAGGGCCCTCGCGGTGGCTCCGATCGGATCGAAGGGCTTAGGGGTGGCGGAGGCATTATCAAATTTAGCCTGGCGCACCTTAGTGACGCGAGAAGCGCCACCGACGTCTTTCAAAAAGCCTTTGACTTTCATTTATTTGCCCTCCTTTTCGTCTTCTTCCATCATATCGAGGATGATCTTGGCGCCTTTGCGGCCGTTGGTGACCGCCGGCCCCATGCCATCGCCGGAGATTTGGTGGGCACCGGCAAAGGATAGACCTTGGATGTAATTTTCCTTTTCGCCCATCTGTAAGCGCGCCACGATGTGGTCGTCCATAGTATGCATATAACCATAGATCGAGCCTTGGTAGGCCCCGGTATAGTGAGCGATGGTAACCGGGCTTTCCACTACGATTTCTAAGATGTGGTCGCGTAAATTGACGCCGAGACGCTTCGATTCCATGTCGATGAAATGTTCGGCGTTAAGTTTCTTAAGTTCGCTATGGTTTTCTTCGTTGACCCCAAACCAGCCTTCCGGACGGGGAAGCATGGTGATGGAGTAGACGCAGGTACCTTCAGGGGTGCAGCCCGGATTAGCGAGGTTAGTGCAAATCGAGGTGATGTAGTTATATGGGCCTTGGGTGGAGGCTTCCTTCCAGATCTTTTCCATATCCATGCCTTCGGCGGCATAGAAGGTGGAATAGTCTTTGATGCCAAGTTCTTCGGGAGACTTATCTAGAAGCATGACCACCGACATACAGGTGACGCCGACGGTTTTGGCATTAACAAACTTAATCGCCCCGGCGGGAACTTCGCTAAGAGGTTCGATCATCTGGGTATAGGCCTTATCTGGATAAGCCGAGCAAACGACGTATCTGGCTTTGATCTCTTCCCCACTAGCAAGGCGGACACCTTCGACGTGGCCGTTCTTTACCAAGATCTTATCGACCCTTTGCCCGAATTCGACCTGCGCGCCCATTTCCATGGCCCTTTCGGCCATCTTAAGGGACATCTCATGGGAGAATTTCTTCGGAACATAGGAACCATATCCGAGGTAATCCGCCATTAGGACCGCCCAAACGGTGAAGGGAAGGTTCTCTAAGACGTCACCGACATAGATCCAATAGGCGGATAAGATATCGATGGCCTTTTGGGGCAAACCAAAGGTATCGATGACTTCTTTAGCGCTATAGCCGGCGGTCTTAACGAATTCCGGATGCTTCAAAAGCATCTGGACCTTCGACATATGGGTGACCGAGAGGATATTGACGGAGTTATAGACGGTATGGCAAAGGTTAAGCAAGTCCAAAACCTTCTTATAGAGGCTACCATCCTTATCGCCACAGGCCTCGGCGATTTCCTTGGCCGGGGTTTCGAAGTTGCCGTGGTCCCCTGGGTGGACTAAGACGCTAGCTCCGGTTTTGCCATCGACGAAGCGATAGGCGTCAGGAACGCGTAACCATTCGATATCGACGCCCATTTCATCAAAGAATTTACGGATCTTTAAGGGACATTCCTTAGGTCCGATGGACATCATTTCATGGAGGGTACCTTCGATTTCGACTCCCCCACGGACGAAGCTAGTGGCCACGCCACCGGGGAGGTTATGCTGTTCCAAGACCAAGACCTTCTTGCCTTTTTTGGCTAAGGTCAAAGCGGAAGCTAAACCAGCCAGGGCACCACCGATGACGATAACGTCGTAGGAGGAAGCGAAGAATTGGGGTTTATTTTCCATAATTCTTTTCCTTTCTTATGAAAAGCAAAGGGGATAGCGAGTATCCCCAATGCTTAAATGCTTATGGATTAGAAGAAGCGTTCGACTAAGTCGTGGGAGTATTCCACGGTTTCGTCCATATCGCCGAAGGACATGATTTCACCGGCATAGTAGGTGTTGTTCTTGCCTTGCATGGCTTCGACTTTTTCATACCAACCACTAGCATAGTCTTCGGTGAAGACATGGGGGAAATAGTAGGCTTGGAATTCGTAGATGATCTTATCCTTGCCATTTTCCTTGATGGGAGGAATGCCTAAGGTGGCGACGTCTTTTAAGACGGTCTGCTTGGTCTGTTCGTAATCGAGTTCGGGACGGGCCTTATAATCGACGACGGATTCGCCTTCGTTTTTATGTTTACGTAAGACATAGGAAACGAGCGGTTGTTCGGGTTCATTGCCCCAGCGCATGTAGAAGACCATACCATGGCCCAAGGTTTCGGGGGTCATGTTGTCGACGACATAGAAGGAGGCTTCGGGATAGTTCTCGGGAGCGGTGATGTAAGCCATGGTGTCATAGCGTTCATAATCGATCTTGGAGAAGAGTTCCCTTTCTTCGGCGGTGACGTCGAGATAGGTATCTAAGCCCTGAGCGACCGGGTTATTGATTTGGCCGACCTGTAACGGGGCGGTGATGATGATCTTATCGAAGACCTCTTCCTTGCCGTTAACGGTGATGGTGACTTTGTCACCACGGACGATCTTGGTGATGTTTTGGTTAAGAAGGGCTTGGTGTTTAAGCTTCTTGTTGAGGGCTTCGTAGATGCTCTGGGTGCCATCTTTCCAGGTCCAGAGGTTAACGTTAACGAAGTTCATCATGGTCTGGAAGTCGAGGTACTTCAAGACGTAGGCGGCCGGGATTTCATCGAAATAGCCATAGCCGAAGGAAGTGAAGGGCTGGACCCAAATCTCTTGGACTAAGGGTACGCCGTTCATTTCGACGAATTTCTTAAACGGAAGGGCGAGGTCCTTCAAATTGGGGTTGACACCGGATACGGGTTCACGTCCCGGGGTGACCGCGAAGCCTTCATAACGGCCTTCGGAGACGCCGATATGGCCGGTGATGTCATAGCCTTTATATTTGGTTTCGAGTATTTCGCCGAACTTCTTGATTTGCTTTTTGAGTTTTAGAAGATGGGGGATGTTGAAGAGCTTCTTATCGAAACGGTGGTCGGGTTTGCCATTGGGTAAACGGTAGGTACGATGGAGCCTAGGTCCGTCATGGGTGACGCCGGCGAATAATTCGACGTCATGGACGGCGTAATAGGAGGGAACGCCCATGATGGCGCCCATTTCATAACGCTTGCCCAAATGGGATGGGGAATGGCATTTGCCACCGACGTGATCGGTCTTTTCGAAAATCACGTAATTTTCATATCCCTTTTTCTCGAGATACATAGCCGCGCCTAAGCCGGCGGGGCCGCCACCGATAATGGCGATTCTGGTTTTTTTGTCCATAATATTGTCCTTTCCTTGTAAATATTTTGGAACTCAGTTGCATACATTTTAAATTAAAATGCGTAAAATAGATAGAGGATTTTCCATGAATTGCACTCGTTACCCTTCTCTAGTTTCCATGCTTTCGGCGCAGGCTCAGTCTACTAATGCCTTCGAATATTTCGAAAAAGGCGAAAGGAAAGCAATTAGCTATGGTGAATTTATTTCCATAATGCAAGCTTACCCGCTTCCCAAAGAGAAGGTCATCGGAATCTTCGCCTCCACCACCTTTGAGGCGGTTTTATCTATCTTTTCCCTTGTTGGGAAAAGGCGCGTGGTCCTGCTTTCTCCTGATGACTCAATGGAAACCCTAGAAGCCCAAATAAAGAAAACCCATATCGGAAAGCTAATCGGGGATGAGGAACTCGCTGAGGAATTCGATTCTATTTTAGATAAGGGTTATGAATGCGAGGATAAAGGCGTTTTCTTCTTCACTTCCGGCACCACCAGCAAAGCCAAAGCCGTCATGTTAAGCGAAACTAGTTTATGCAACTCTGCCTATAACGGCGGTTATTGCTTGCCCTTATCTAGCCAAGATAGATTGCTTGCTCTCCTTCCCTTATCCCATGTCTTTGGTTTTGTCTGCACCTTGCTATGGCCCTTGTCTTTTGGGGCCACGGTTTGCTTGGGAAGAGGGCTAAAATCCATCTTCTTCGATTTCCCCGAATATAAACCGACCGTCACTACATTAGTCCCTCAAATGGCCGGATTCCTCTTAATGAAGAATCTGTATAATCCCGAACTTAAACGCACCCTCATCGGGGCGGGCGATTGTCCCGACCCCATCTTAATGGGCATTAGGGCCAAAGGGATCGCCGTTAATTTCGGATATGGCCTAACCGAGACTAGCTCTGGCATCGCCTTATCCATTGGGGATAATCCCCGTCAAATGACGATTTGCCCAGATTACGAAGTAAAACTAGCCGAAGATAATGAAATCCTCGTTAAGTGCCCCCAAACCATGATGGAAGGCTATTACGAAGACGAAGAAGCCACCAAAAAAGCCATAATCGATGGTTATCTCCATACTGGGGATTTAGGCAAAAAAGATGGCAACACCATCTCCATCATCGGGCGGAAAAAAGAAATCCTCGTCTTTGACGATGGCTCTAAGTTATTCCTCCCCGAATACGAATATGAACTAGGCAAAGTCCTTGGCCAAGACGCCGATTTTGCCATAATCACCGATAAACAGAACAAAGTCGTCCTCGCCATTAATAAACCAAAAGAAGTCGAGGAAAAAATCGCCGAATTCAACCAAGGTTACCCACGTTCCCATAGAATTGCTAAAATAATCTATGTGGATAAACCCTTGCCCCGCACCAAAACGGGCAAGATAATGCGCTACGCCATAGATATAAAGGAGTGAATTATGACCCGTCAGGAAATAGTCAGCAAAGTCGCGGAAATCGTCCGTAACAATATGCCCGGCTTCGAGAATCTGCAAGAGGATGAAAACGCCCGTATCAACACCGAGGCGGGTTATGATTCCATGACCTTTATTTACGTCATGTGCAAAATCGAAACCGAATTCGATATCTCTATCCCCAAACGTAAATGGGAGAAGATGCAAACTCTCGGCGACGTCGTAACCGCCATCGAAAAAGAATTGGCCAAGAAATGAGCCCCCTCTACGTCAAACCCTTTAAAGTTAGAGCCGAACACGTCGACTTTAGACGCAAAATGCGCCTAAGCGTTTTGATGACCCTCTTCCAAGAATGTTGCATCGCCCATACCGAGGAACTTGGCATGGGGAGGAAGATGACGTTGGACCGCGGCTTCCTTTGGGTGATATTAAACGAGCATATCAAGATAAATAGGCTTCCCGAATATGATGAAGATCTCACCATCGAATCCTATCCGGGTCCAACTTT
>CAMOQM010000032.1 GCA_946622925.1 uncultured Caryophanales bacterium
CCCTAAGGCAAGGTTAAGGCCTTCGACATGGGTGCCCCCTTCTTTGGTGGAGATGTTATTACAGAAGGAGTAAATACCGTCTTGGCTATAGGAATCGGTCCATTGGAGGGCGATTTCGCCATAGATACGAACCTTGGTTTCGCCATCGGCGAGGGTGACTTCCTCGGCGCCTTGGCAATAGATGGGTTCGGGGTTGACGGGAACTTTATTGGAATCGATGTATTTGACGTATTCGCGGATACCGCCTTCATAACGGAAGGTCTCGGAAACGGGGGTTTCGCCACGATCATCGATCAATGTGATGGAGATACCGCCGTTAAGGAAGGCCATCTGACGTAAGTGATTACGGATGGTCGAATAATCGTAAACGGTGGTTTCGGTGAAAATGGTGGGGTCAGGTTGGAAGGTGACGGTGGTTCCCCTTTCATCGGAATCCCCGATCCTAGCTAAGTGGCCAGCGGGATGTCCGCCTTTTTCGAAGCGGAGGAAATATTTGCCACCATCACGGCAGACGGTGACGTCCATCCATTCGGACAAGGCGTTAACGACGGAAGCGCCGACGCCATGGAGACCGCCGGAGACCTTATAACCGCCATCTCCGCCGAACTTACCGCCGGCGTGGAGGATGGTGAATACGGTTTCGACGCCGGAAAGTCCGGTTTTGGCCACGGTGTCGACAGGAACGCCACGACCATCGTCTTTAACGGTGATGGATTCGCCTTTATTGATGGTTACGACGATATTTTTGCAATATCCGGCGAGGGCTTCGTCGATCGAGTTGTCGACGATTTCCCAAACGAGGTGATGCAAACCGACCGCCGCGGTGGACCCGATATACATACCGGGACGCTTTCTGACGGCCTCTAAGCCTTCAAGGACCTGTAAGTCGCCAGCGCCATAATCGGCCTTGGCCCTTTCCATTTCCTTTTCGTTACCAACGTCTTGTTTGGTGTATTGGAAGCGGTCTTCTTCGTGGAAGACGTTTCCTTCATTCTTTTCTTCTTCTGCCATGTTAACTCCTCCTAATAGCAGTATGGGATGAGATATCGATCACGGTTTCGCCGTGAGTGTCGATGTGGGTAGCCGTCAGGAAGGTTTGCCCCCACTCCTTAAGTAGGTTAAGCAAGTTTTCCCGGTGGCCTGCGTCTAGTTCGCTTAAGACGTCATCTAGGACGCAGATGGGTTTTTTGTCCTTATCCTCGACTAGGAGGTAGGGACTAAGTTTCAAGGCAAGGGCAGCCATGCGGTTCTCCCCTTGCGATCCGAATTCGGAGATGTCCTTCCCGTTCAATTTGAAGGAGAAGTCTTCCCTTTGGGGACCTAGCGAGGTCGACTTTCGGATCAAATCGCCCTCCAAAGCCTCATCAAAGGCCTTTTGGGCGTTTTCTTTGAAGTGGCCATCGTCCTTTACGAAGGAACGGTAGACCAGCTCGCATTTGGGGTTATCGCCCCTAAGTTTTCCCAAGACGGTCGGGAGGACCGAATTAAGGGAGGTAACGAACATCGCGCGGTAACGGATGATCGGTTCGGATATCTCGATTAGCTGCTCGGTAAGGGCCTTAATCACCAATAAGTCGGGATTAGGCCGCTTCAAGGCCGAATTACGTTGCTTGAGCAATCCGTTATATCTTCCAATAAGTCGGAAGTAATCTTCGGATTGTTTCGAGATTCCCACGTCTAGGAAGTTTCGCCTTTCCCCAGGCGATCCATAGAAGATGGAAGCGTCGGAGGGGGCGAAGATGATCACGTTGACCAAGGTGGCGAGCTCGGATAATCGCCTTAACGGTTTTCCATTAAGGGTAATCCGTTTGCCTTTCTTGCCGATTTCGATGCCGATTACCCGACGGAGGTTACCTTCGTAGACTTCGGCTTCGATATAGGCGGATTCTTGCTCGTCCCGGATAAGGTTAACGTCATCCCCGGTCCGGAAGCTTCTAGCCAAAGACAGGTAATAGATGGCTTCGGCGAGATTGGTCTTCCCTGAAGCGTTATCCCCGAGAATGTAATTCCTTTGGGGATCGAACTCCAGTTCCAAAGATGGGTAGCCCCGGAAATCCTTCAGGCGGATTCGGGTTAAGATCATCCTTTTATCCTATAGGACTCGCCCAAGACGACCACTTCGTCGCCATTCCGGAGCTTGCGGCCCCTACGGCAGTCGACTTCGCCATTGACCAAGACCTCGTTTTCGGCAAGGAAAGATTTCGCCGCCCCACCGTTATCGATGATGGAAGCGAACTTAAGGAATTGGCCAAGCGTGATGTACTCGGTGACGATTTTGATGGTCTTCTGGGTATCCATAAATACACGCGGTTTTTCCGCAAGAATAGTTTACTACTAAGTAGTAAAGGAAAAAAGCATTTTTCCCTTATTTTTATAAAAATCCGTGCTTTTTATCTTGGAAGGCCCCTACAAAGCGTTTTTAAGGCCCTTCTAAGCGCGTTTGAGCTTTCATTGCGGAATGATTGGGGGCTCTACATCGCCGCGTTTATAAAGCCAAATTAGCCATGAAAAAACCCGCCGCTAAGGACGGGTAAGTTCGAACTTAGGATTAATAGGTCCTCATCGGGGTGATGAGTTCGATGACGGAATCGTCTTTGGGATTCTTAACCACGAAGGGTTTCATCTCGGCTTGGAAGCAAAGGGTGACGTCTTCGGCCTTAAGAGCTTTGATGGCATCAATGACGAACATCGAGTTGAAGGAGACGTTGAGCCTTTCGCCGGTGAAGGAGAAGATGCGAAGGTGTTCGCTAGCCGAACCAGCCGATTCGGATTTGGCGGAGATTTCGACTTCTTCTTCCCGCATGGAAAGTTTAACCACGGGTTCACGTTCGGAAGAAAGCAAGGAAACACGGCTCATCGCGTTAAGTAATTCCTGGGCGTTGACCTCAAGATAGAAATTGAAGGTCTGCGGGATGATGGCTTTGGTAACCGGGTAGTCGCCAGAAACAAGCCTGGAAGAAACGATGGTATTGCCAAAGAGGAAGAGGATACGGTTTTCGGCGACCGAGATGGTTAGCTTTTCGACGTTATCAAAGAGCCTGGTGACGTCGCCTAGGATCTTAGCCGGAATATTGCAACGGAAACGGACTAAGGGTTCGATCTCGATGGACTTTTGGGCTAAACGGGCCGAGTCGGTCGCGGTAGCCACGAGTTTGCCATCTCCGGCTTCGAGATTAAGGGCGGTCAAAACCGGACGTTGTTCCTTGGTGGAAGCGGCGAAGGCGCTTTGTTCGACTAAGGATACGAAATCTAGGCAAGGTAAGGTAAGCGAGGTGCCGGTGGGTTCCAAATCGATGTCAGGATATTCGTCGGCCTTAATGCAGTTCAATTTGAAGGAAGAACGGCCATCGTCTAATTTGGCGATGGATTCGTCGATGACTTCGAGGGAAACCTCTTCGCCCTCCATCCTGCGTAAGACTTCGGTCAAAAGGTGGGCATTGATTAAGGTCGCGCCCATGCCTGGGGCACGGATGATTTCTTTGTCTCCGATGCGATAAGGCACGGTGGCCCTAATCGTCATTTCGGAATTCGAACCGGTGACTTCTAATCCTTTTTCGTTAAGTTCCAATTTGAGGTTGGCCATTAAGGGGATCGGGGTTTTGCTGGCGATGGCGTGGTCCGAGGAGGAGACGGCTTTTAGGAATTGTTCTTTATCGATTTGTAAACGCATATTTATTCAATTCTCCTTTAGGGTTTATTTATTCATATTCATAAGGGGTGTGCGTAATGTGGATAACTCGGTCATCCGCGGCGCTTGTGATATTGTAGCACGTTGCTTTCATCCTTACATCCTTATTTATAATAAGGGACTATCTTCCGAGTTTGGCTTTCAGTTCATTTACGGCCTTTTGCATATCCGGGTCATTCCTTAGGGCGTTTTCCACTTTTTCCACACCTTTCATGACGGTCGCGTGGTCCTTGCCGCCAAAGGCCAATCCGATTTTGGTGAATGGGGTATTAAGCAACGCCTTATCTAAATACATGGCGATATGCCTAGCCAAGGCGATTTGGTAGGTCCTTATCTTTCCGGTTATTTGGGAAGGCGTCAGGTTGTAATAATCGGCCACCGTGGCGATGATGCGGTTTTCGGTAAGCTTAGAATCGCTATCTTGGGCCGCCACGAGGCCTTGGATGGCTTCGGTGGCGACGGCCATATCGATGTGCTTGGAAGGCTTGAAGTTAACCGTATAGAAGATCAAACGGTTCAAGGCTCCCTCCAATTCCCTAACGTTACGGGAGAACCTGCCAGCTAGGAAGGAGATGACCTCGGGTTCGAAATCCTCGATATTTAGGCCACCGGAGACGATTTTCCTTCTTAATATCTCTTCGCTGGTGGTGAGATCTGGCCTTTCTAGATTTAAGACCAAACCTTGGGAGAATCTGGTCTTAAGCCTATCGTCTAGGCCATCCAATTTATTGGGGTGTTGATCTGAAGTGATGACGATTTGCTTATCCCTAGCGATCAAATCGGCGAAGATGACGAAGAACATCTCCATCGTCTTCTTTTTGCCCATGAGGAATTGGATATCGTCGAAGAGGAAGACATCAACATCGGTTCTGAACCACTGGGTCATGGTTTGATCTTCTTTATAACCGGTGACGAATCTAATGTATTCATCGAGGAAATCCGCGGCGGAGATGCAAAGTATCCTTAAGGTCGGACGTTCTTCTTTTAAGGCGTTGCCGACGGCTTGCAAAAGGTGAGTTTTGCCTAAACCGGAATCGCTATAAAGAAGCAAAGGGTTAAACATTTGGCCCGGGTTACGGGAAATCATCAAGGCGGCTTGGTAGGCTTGCCTATTGGAGTTGCCGACCACGAAATTATCGAAGGTCATCCGCGGATTGAGCCTAGCATCATTGAAAAACGAGGGCTTATCTTTGTTTTCTTTGCTTTCCTGGGCGTTTTCCTCGCCGCTAAGCTGGGTGAATTCGACACCATAATCGGTGCCGGTGACCTCGGCCAAAGTCTGAATGACCAAATCTTTATATTTGGAATCGAGGACCTTGACGGCTAAAGCGGTATCGACGGCCACTACGATGGTTTTGCCTTTGATGGATTCGATGTAAGTGTGGCCAAAGAAAACGTCATAAACGGCGGAATCGTTGATTCTATTTTTTATCTTATTCAGGACACGGTCCCAAATTTTGCTTATCTCGGTGACGGTTTCAGGCATTGGTATATCCTCGGGGCTAAATTATAACGATGGAATCTAGGTTTTCCATATCAAAAATCAGCCAAATTTAATTTTCCACATCCCCAAATCTAAATTATGCCGTATTTTGGCATTTTTGAGGGTTATTCACATTTTCACATTGTGGAAAACTTGTGGAAAACTTTCTCCGATTTTCGAAATTGTGGAAAACATCCATCTTCAAATGGTTATCCACTTTGTAAATTAAGGTTAAAACATTAATGGCCATCGTTACTTTTTGCCTCACTCCCCAAAATTGTGGAAAACCACTCCACCATCCCTGTGAAGAAGGGGAATCGTCCCTAAAACCCACCAAAAGGCAATCTCCGATTTGTGGAAAAGACATTATATGCGGGCGTATTCGTGGTTGTGCTCGCGAGAGTAGCCCTCTATAATTACGCTTGCTAAAAAGCAAAGGAGAACCTCGTTATGCCAGCTAAGAAGACTTATCAACCTTCCAAAAAGCAACACGCCCACCGCGCCGGATTCCGTGCCAGGATGTCCACCCCGACCGGTCGCAAGATCATCGCCGCCCGCCGTGCCAAAGGCCGCGCCCGCGTCGCCGACTAATGACTAGGCGCCATGACTAAGGAAAACACCGTCAAGTCTCATCGTGAGTTTGACGCGATAATCCAAAAAGGCGCCCGTCTTAGAACCGATCACTTCCGTCTGCATTATCTTCCCAATGGTTTATCCCATTCCCGTATTGGGATAGCCGTTGGTAAGCGTAATGGCGGGGCCGTGGTCAGGGTCGCCATCAAGCGCCAAGTCCGCGCCATGGTGGCCAAAGCCGATTTTAGTTCCTTGACTATCGATCTCATAATCATCGTCTCGCCTGAGTATAGGCGGGATCATTTCCATGAACTCGAAGATGAACTATTAACGGCCATCAACCAGATAAAGGAAAAACGAAATTGAAAACTAAATCATTGAAGAAAGCGATTGGTTTGGTCGGGATTGGCCTCGGCGTGGCTATTTTAACCTCGTCTTGTACCGCTAATTTCTGTTCCCAAAGCGACCTAGCCGCCATCGCTTATCCCTATGAACAGGGCGTTACCGTTTATCTGACGCAAGAAGAATTCGAGAAAGTCCGCACCCAAGGCACCGATATGGAAAAAGCCATCATCAATGCCGAGTTGGAGTGGTCCGATGCTGCCGAAGGTATGGGGCTTCCCCGTATTGCCGGTAAAGCTTTCAGTAATAATGAACGCGTCTATAAATGGGTACCATACGAATGCGAGTTCACCGAGGATAAAGATGGAAATAAAACCTACCATCCCTCAAAGTTCACCGCGTTCACTTCCAATAAATCCAAAGGTGTGTTGTCGACTGTCATCACCACCGCCACCAAAAACAAATTTAGGATTCCCTCCGTCTATTATTTCGGGGTCGTAGACCAACTCGTTTTAGAAGCGGCCGTCGCTGAGACTTTCCCCACCGACACCGCCGCCAAAACCGCCAATATCTATGTCGGCAGCGAAGCCGATTTAGGCAACAATTACGCGGTCAACCCCTATGTCGCCGTCGACCCCACCGATGATGACATCATCAACAAGCGGACCGCCAGCATTTCTATCAACCAGTCCATTTTACGTAGCCATGGACGTTATAAATTCGCCGGCTACGACGAAAAAGGAAAGGCCGCGATGTGGGGTAACTTCAACCTCATGAATGACGACATCGCCGTCATGGCCAGCAAAGGTTTCGCTCCCCTAGATCAAACTCAATTAATGGGTAACGATTTCGAAAATCTCTACAAGACCCAAGTTAATACCAAGGTTAATAACATCCGTTCTTGTATCGCCACAAGGGAGAATGACGATGGCTATGGCCACTATGGCAATGCTTCCGATTGGCGCGTCCAAATCGAGAAGAAGGATTGGGGCTATGCCTGGAGCAAAGGCTTCCTCGAAGGCTTGCTCGTCTACCCCGTTTCCTGGTTACTCGATACCTTCGCATATGGTATGGACCCCGCCTTATCCGGTATGGGTCAGATCTTGGCCTTGATCTTCGTGACTTTGATCGTTCGTGGCTTGTTGTTACTTGTTTCCTTCCGTTCCACCTCGGATAACCAAAAGATGCAAGCCATCCAACCCGAACTTGCCAAAATCCAAGCTAAGTATCCTAACGCCAATACCAATCAAAACGAAAAGCAGCGTCTCTCACAGGAACAAATGGCACTTTATAAGAGACATGGTATCCGTCCGATGCGTCAGCTCTTGGTCTTGATCATCCAATTCCCGGTCTTCATCTGCGTGTGGTCTGGTTTGCAGGGCGCTTCGACCTTGGCTACCGGTGAAGTCCTCAACGTCAGGCTCTCCGATACCATCCAGCAGATCTTGTTCAACACCAACGGCTTGCCCAGCAATATCCATGGTTGGTGGACGGCCTTGATCCTCTTCATCTTAATGGCCGCCGTCCAGGTCTTCGCCATGTTATTGCCCAGATTGCTTGCCAAACGGGCCACCAAAAACGTCGCCAAAGTCACCGCCAATCCCGCCGCCGACCAGCAGGGTAAGACCATGAAATGGGTCTCCTATGGTATGATGATCTTCACCATCATCATGGGCTTCATGCTCCCCTCTGCCATGGGTGTGTATTGGTTAATCGGTGGTTTGATCTCAATCGTTCAGACCCTTATTACCCAAGCGGTCTTAGCCCATAAAAGGAAAAGGAGATAACCCCCATGAAAGAATTCACCGCCAAAACCGTTGAAGAAGCGGTCAAGGAAGCCGCTGCCAGCCTTGGCATTGAGGAAAACAAATTGACCTTCGAGGTCGCTGAAGAGAAGAAATCCCTCTTCAAGAAAAGCGCCACCATCCGTGTTTACGAGGAAGATGACGCCGCCGTCTATGCCCAAGAATACCTAAGGTCCGCCTTAAGCGCCCTTGGCATCGAAGTCAGCACCGAATGCGTTAAGGAAGACGATATCTTCAAAATCACCATCGATTCCGAACGTAACCCGGTCCTCATTGGCAAAAACGGACGCACCTTACAAGCCCTTAACGAGCTAACCAAATTGGCCGTTAATAACAAATTCCGTCGCCGTTATAGGATCCTCCTCGACGTCGGAGGCTATAAGGAAGACAAATATTCGAGGATTGCTAGGATTGCTAAACGCGCCGCTAACCAAGTCCTCCGTACTAAGATCGACGTCCAACTCGACCCTATGTCTCCCGATGAAAGACGTATCGTCCATAACACCTTAACCGGCTGGGAAGGAATCAAGACCGAATCCTCCGGCGAAGGCGCCAATAGGGCCGTCTCCATCATCTACATCGGTTAATCAACCAAGGAATCGCATATGCGGTTCCTTTTT